>JAOLAV010000049.1 GCA_028338895.1 Fidelibacterota bacterium | reverse complement strand
TTAATATATGAAATTTTAGATAAGGAATAATAATATGAAAATAATAGGCCTCTTTTGGGGTAGTAATACAGGAAATCAAGAAGAAGCTGTAGGATTTTTAAAAGATTATATGGTTGCTGAAGGCTGTAAAATCGAAGAATTTAATATTGCCGATACTGAGCCAAGTAAAATGCTTGATTACGAGATTTTAATCGTCGGTTGTCCAACCTGGCATATTGGCGAACTTCAAGATGATTGGGACTTTATATATTCAAAATACAAAGAATTAGATTTCACAGGAAAACAAGCTGCTTTTTTTGGATGTGGTGATCAAGTTGGGTATAGTGATAATTTTTTAGATGCTATCGGACTGCTAGCAAAACCATTTATGGCGAATGGTGGGAAACTTGTCGGACGGTGGCCAACTGAAGGATATGACTTTGATCTTTCATTAGCTTTAGATGGCGATGATTTTTTAGGCTTAGGACTTGATAATGACAACCAGGACGAAGAAACAGAGGAACGTTTAATTATTTGGGCAGAATTAATAAAGGATGAATTTGGTTTGTAACTTTATTTTGAATAGCCTCGTTAAGCTCCCTTAGAAGAATCCCTCTATCCCAGGAAACATCTCTAAGCAACGGGGCTATCAAAATTTAAATTTTCAAGACTGCTAAGTTATCCATTACTACAATTGTAGTAATTAAAACCGCTTAAGATATCACTTGAGATTAAAAGATCAATAATATTAATTGTTTGATTAAAATCAATATCCCACCCACAATCCTGTGTATTAAATAATAAATTATCAGCTAGACATAAAATAGCTGTGTGGCTACTGATACTACCTGAAGCACAAGGTCTTTCATATTTAACGTACAAGTTAGGTTCACTTGTTACAATTAAGTTGTAGTGATTATCATAAAAAGTTAAACCTTCATATTGATGATCTTCTTCTAAATCAAGAACACCGTAAATGGCCCCAGACTCGGGATGGACATCAATAATTCTTTTAGAATCATCGCTCAAAATTAAAAGTCTTCCTGTTCTAGAATCAAAAGTGATTGCTGATAAATCTTCCATAAGATTATCAAAAAGCGATTGAGCATTAAATGGTATTTCAGGTATAATTGTAGTATCTGAATCAGTGTTAGGTAATTCAAAACGAAAAATTGCCATTGGGTTTTTTTCTTTCACAATGTAAATAATTTCATCAATAGAATTATAAGCAACACCTTCTGGACCACTATTATTATCTGAAGTTGAAAAAGATATTTCTTGGAATAAATTTGGGTTTACTTCATAGTCATCTGATCCATTTAAAATATTACCAACATATAAAAGACCCTCCTCCGTGACAATCGCATACTTATTATCAGTCAAGAATGTAATATCCTCTGTATCTCCAAAATCTGCACCTGTTATAGTTCGTAAAATATTTAAACTGGTATCAGTCTCCCAAATAATTCCATTTTCATCATTAATTAAGTATAAGCTATTAATTAAAGGATTCCAGGTTACTCCTGAAACTTCACCATCAATGATACCTTCAATATCCGTTGATATAATGCTTTGATAAAAATTTAGGGGACTATTTTGAGCACTTAGATCAGAAGATATAAGGAACAATAAAAAATAAATTTTTTTATAAAAAAGAAAATTCATCAGAGTTTTATATTTCGGATAAAAAATTATTTTAAAATAGTTTCAAAAATATTAAGACGTAAAAAAAAAGATATCTAACACTAAATATTTACTGAAAACCCTCTATTTATAATCTTTTCTTTAATTAGACTTTCATCAAAATTATTACCAGATACGATAACATCGCCTGTTGCAAGGTCGACCGAAATATCTTCTACTCCTTTGCAGCTTAGAACCGCACTCTCAACGCTTTCTTTACAATGACTACATGTCATCCCTTGAACTAAAATTGAGAATTCTTTTTTAAAATTAGATGATGTTTTTTTATCGACTTCTTTACCGTTTGATATAAAGCTAAAAAAATATGAATTCGCTAAAATCAAAAGAAAAGCTACAGTCAATATTAATGTTCCATTACCATCCATTGAATGATCATACTCATGAGCCGACATAATCGGTGGAATAATTGAAAAAAATGAATCTAGTATAAAACCAAATAATATTGCTGTAGAAGAAATTAGGCCTAGATAGTAATACATCGTTTTTTTACCTAAGATATTTTTAACAACATTAATTGACGCTGCATTTGTTGCAGGTCCCGCCATTAAAAAAACAAATACTGCTCCAGCTGATATTCCTTTACTCATCAGTGCTAAACCAATAGGAACAGATGCTGTTGCACAAACATAAACAGGTAATGAGACTAGTAACATCATAAATAACATTATAGGAGAGTCCGAAGAAAAATATTGAGCGATGAAATCAGGGGGAATAAAAACTGCAATTATTGCAGCAACAATGAGACCTTGAAATAAAGGGGCAACAATATCAGCGGGTAGAGTATAAAAACCATATTTGACACCTTTTTTTAATCGTTCACTAAAACTTTCTTGTTTTAAGTTGGCATGTATATCGGCTATTGGATGATCATGCTTTTCCTCATCCAATCTGTTAATGATCAATCCACTAAAAAGGCCAGAGATAAATGCTGCCATCGGTCTGAATAAAGCAAAAACAGGACCTAACATACCGTATGTCAAAAAGATACTATCAACACCTGTTTGAGGTGTAGAGACGAGGAATGAGATAGTTGATCCTTTTGAAGCTCCTGCGTCTCTCAATGTTGCAGCGACAGGAATAACTCCACATGAACATAAAGGAATAGGAACACCAAAAACTGTCGATTTAAATACAGATAAGAAATCTTTTCCTCCTATATGTTTTAAAATAAATCGACTATTGATAAACATAGAAATAAGAGACGAAACAAGCATCCCGAGCAGAAGATAGGGTGACATCATTAAACATAAAGACCACACTTCTGAAAAGACAAGTTTAAAATATGTTAATAATATATCTAACATAGACTGATTTTAAACCTTTTTAAGATTGTTTTACATAATATTCTATGCTCATAAAACAATTAATACTTCTTTTACTAAGATATCAATAATATAATTAGGCAAATACAAATACCTATTGCTGCTCCCATAAAAGACTCCGCTTTATTTGCAACAAATTAGTATTTTTATTTCTTAATCTTAGTGACCTAGGACACTGTCCATAATCTATATCACAGTCTTCATTATTGAACTCTGCTAATGATATAAATAATTAGGACGTATAAATAAGATAGGACGTATAAATAAGAGAAATTAAAAATTTGCTCGATAATTAAGGCCAACCCAAAACTTTGAATCTGGTATCCAACTTCCTTTTAATTTTGAATCTTTTGATAATCTGGTCAAAGAGAGACCTATTGCATCAGAAAAATTAAGGTTTAAAGAAGTCATTGTATTAAAGCCAGCTATGTATTGAAAAGAAATTTCATAAAAAGGAACCTTCGAAATTTGGATAAAATCCAATAATGAAAACTTTTCAATTAAGTCTGGTTTTTCTCCTATTTTCCCAAGAACGTCAAATCGAATATAAAAGGAAGGTAAAGCCGTAAATGATTCATTATTATCATTTAATGGTTTTGAGCCATAAGATTCGTTAATTAGACTACCAGTTGTATCATAATTAGTTAAATACTCTTCTTCAAAAAAAGATCTTTCGTATAATTCTTTATTATTACTTATTGCTACTTTCCTTAAGTCTTTGAGACGATGAGCAATCTTTATATAATGTATCCCCGGAGTTGCAGTAAAACGTCCTACAAAAGGCACTTTTATAGGCACTTGAACAGTTGCACCAAAGAGTGCATAACTATCTAGAATATTGATACTTTGAATTGAATCAGGAAGTGTAGACCAACTGGTACTATCTGAAACTAATAATGTCGGAGAATTTAAAATATCGCCAGAACTTGAAGGATAAAAAGAAAATCCTATTAAACCGTGAAAGTCAGTACTGGTAGAAAAAAGATTCTCAATATTACCACGTGCATACAAACCTAAATATTCTGACTTAGGTAAATCAATATCCGTTTTTGTTGTCGCAAAATCAAATGAGATAGGTAATCTAAAACCAAATTCAGATCGTTGAGTCGCAACACCTAATTCGGCTCCACCTCCAAGCTCACCAGGTAAACCAATTAATGTATTTCCAATCCTCATATTTGATGCATATTGAAGCATGTTAGATCTCATAGAGAAAGAAGAAAGAGACATTTTAAAGTTGCTCGAATGCCAGACCGAAAATTGGGAACCATAGCTAGCCATCAACCTATCACTCTCGCTTTTATGAAATACCGTTTCTGAGTCACTATTGAGATATTGATCTTTTGAAACTAATACACTTTGTATATCTTGACTAAAAATCCAGTCTACCCGTTCACGGTCAATGACAGTATAGTCAAGACCATTACCATACCAAATTTCATATATCTCGTTGGTATTCCCTTTCTGCTGAACAATGATTATTTGATCGGTTGGCCCCATTTCTGTAATCCCCGCTCCGTATCCCTCATCCAGAGTTCCATTATTGGTGTCATCAGTATATTTTAATTTTATATAATCTGAAACCGCATCCTCCATTAAAATATGATAGGGCTGATGATCTACTGTCCAAGCAATATACTTCCTCTTGTCAAGAGCAATGACCTCAGTCTCTACAGCATCTAAAATATTTATAGTAACATCGCCATTTATAGCTAAAGATTGATCTTTACTATCAGTTACCATGTAAGACAGGTTATATGTATTATTTTGATTTTTATCTTTTGGATTTTCAAAATCAGGTTCTTTTAAAAAAGCAATATCACCACTACGAGTAATTTTAAACAAATCTTTGTCAACACTTTTAGTGAGTTTATACTTTAAACCAGATTGATTTGAATCTGGATCCTCAACATTAATCCTAGTGATAATTTTCCCAGCATCTTCAGAATGATTAATATTGAGATCTTTATCTCCGATAATAATCGGAGCTTCATTTATATTTTTCACATTCACAGCAAGGTTAAGAACAATCGACTCTCCGGAAAGATCTGAAACCTGAAGGGATAAATTAAAAACTTTTTCTTTTTCATAATCAAAGGATCTTTTTGTTAACAACTTTTTCCCATCTAATCTAAAATCTTCTTTACTATCTCTAGCTAATCCAAAAGTGAATTGATCTTTTTTATCAGGATCCTCCACTATCAGCGTTCCAACAAGGGAACCAATTGGCTTATTTTCAAAAATACCATTTTTTGTTAGACTTAAACTTTTAGGGCTATCATTAACTGGTTTAATTTTTATGGATACTTTGGCTGTACCAGAACCAGTACCAATATCTACTGAATAAGAGA
>JAOLAV010000048.1 GCA_028338895.1 Fidelibacterota bacterium | reverse complement strand
TTTTATCAGCTTTATCCGATTTTAATTTTTCAGATTTTAAACTTTTATTCAATAATTGATTCTCCTTTAAAAGAGAAGAAAAAATAGTAAAGTACCAACCAGCTAAAGCCACGAAAACAGATATCAAGATAACAAAAAATAAAGTATAATAATTATTTAATAATTTATTCATTAGAAGATACACTTAATATCGTACTGGATGTTATTAGGCCCTTTATCTGCGCTACTACTTTTATCCATGATTTCAACAGAGACAAATAATTTTGAGTTCTCTAAAATTTCAATAAAATTGGTAAAGTAACGATCTTTTAAGGCTGGATTAGCATTTAGGTTACCTACCATTCGGACTACGCGCTTGTCTTCATCTTCCATTTCAATAAATGATTGTAGTGCTCGACCTTGCTTCCTCAGAAGTTTTTTCTCCCATCCTTGTTGAAAACTCATTCTCTCAAGGGTAATCTCCGAAGGCAAACTATTACTTAGAAAACGAGTTATTGCAATAATTCTGTCAAAATAATCAGTGTCATAGCGTAATAGTTCAATCTGATTTTTTACATTGTCTCTATTTTGAATGGCTAACGAATATTCATCGCTTATAGTTTCTAATTTTTTAGCACCTATTCTTGCAGGCATAAGATCTAGGTTCAATTGGTTATTCTCTAAATAAAGTTGGTAGGTCTTCAATCCGGAAAAAAATAAAACACCAACAGCGACTAAAGAGACTAATCGAGTAGCCCATCTAAAATAATTGCCTTTAATTAAAGATTTAGGTAAAACACTAATTCCATTGGGTACACTAAGAGCAGATCCAATGGCAGCTGTTAACAATGTTGGGTGAAATGGAATAGCATTACGCTCACTATCAAATGGGGAAAAAGTTAAATTCCTAATAGGATTCAGAATTCCACTTTTTATTTGAGTCGCACCTTCAATAAAAACATCTATATTATTGATCTTTCCAGCAAATCCTGAAACTAAGATTTTAGAACTCTCCGTAATATTGATTACTCTCTTTGTTCGATTAATTACCCTTTCAATTTCTTGACTCCACAAATCAAATGTAGGTCTCAGAACACTATCTAATTTATTCGGCTTACTTGTAATACCTTGATTAGACAAAAATGTAGCAGGGACTTCCAAGCTTTTAATATTTTCAGGATCCGAAGTAATTTTATTTTCGACTAAAACATCTAATAAATTCTTGTAACCAAAATATAAAATATTTACGGATTTAAGCCTATCGCCTTCGCAAGCGACTATAGTACTCTCTTTAAATCCAATATTAAATAATATATTATTTTGGCCTTTAATATTTATATCTTTATAGTTCCAAAGATAAGCATTAAAAAGAGCTTGAGCCGTCGGCATCCAGTCTCTAATGTCAGCTCCATTCTCAGAAAGAATACCTGTAATTTTCTCCAGACTATTTTTATCTGCGACACCTACAGAAACCCTGTCTTCTTTACCGGGTTTGATATTTAAAATCGCATTTTCAACTGGGAACGAAAGCTTTTTACCTAGTGTATACTTAACAATTTCTTTCTTGTCTTTTTTAGCATCCCCTGCTAAATCGACAAATCGAACCATTACTTTTTCATGATTTTGAGAAACATAAATATTTGATTTATTTTGTATGGTATGCATTGAACGACCATGAAGCTCTTTAATTGGGAAAAACTTTTCATTTAATCGACTTAAGCTTCTTTGAAGAACCTCATGAAAAGAGTCGGATTGATTGAAAAACTCATCATCTGAGATTGGTCCTAGTTGATGCTCATAGCTAACCAGTGTTTTAACACCTTTTGTATTGTTTATCATCACAGATGATAGGTGATTACCATCAATGTTTAGACCTATAGAAGCAGGATCAAAAAGAGTGTTAAAAACATTAAGACCTTGATCATATGTCCCAGGTTCTGCTAGTGGTTCTTGAGGAACTACTGTGCTTTTCTGTTGGTACGATGGTAGGGTTTCTTCTTCAAAGTCATCCGCTAAATCATTACCAATCATGTCTAGATTGCCCTGGATTTGAGTTTCTATCTTAGGCTCAGGTTCTACTGCCGGCGCGGTATCTCCAATCCACTCATCATCCAATTCAACTTTATTTTCTTCAACATTTAACTCTACCTGGACAGGTTCTGGTTCTTTAATCTCATCAACTTTTTGGTCTTGAAGTACAGAATCAGATCGTTGTTCAACTTCTATCGCAGGAGGAACTATCTCTTTTTTTATTACATCAGAAACTGGAGTAGGATCTTTTTTTAAAGGCTTGTCTTTATCTTTCTTTCTTAAGACGTCTAGTAGCTTATTGACAGCAATGTCATCATAGCTACTTCCTTTAGATATTTTTTTTAAGTTCTCAGTGTCCGGCGTCTGACCTGAAGTAACACGATTGACCATTTCAGCATCAATTGAGTCTCGCTCATCTCCGATCATAGTTAAAAGAAGTTGGTGGCAAATTTGTGTAATTTTCCTTGGATAGCCGTCTGTTACATCATGCACCATTTTAATAGCTTCATCGCTGAACCAGGCACCCCTCTGGCCACCCGAGTTTTCGACTCTATAATCTATTAGTCCTCTTGTGTCTTCTAAAGAGACAGGGCCAAGTTCAAAATTAAATGCAATTCTATCAACAAAATTAGGGTAACCATTTATGAGTTTGGTCATCTCTGATTGACCAAAAATAATTAACTGAAGCAGCTTATATTCATCTGTTTCAAAGTTTAATAAGGTTCTAAAAACATCAATCATCTCTGAAGGTAGATTTTGGCCTTCATCAACAATTAGAACCGTCACTTTTCTTTCGTCAATACCAGTTCTAAGCAGATAATTTTCGATAATATTTCGGCAGCCCTGAACATCATCCCCAGTTGTTTTTATACCAAAAAGATGAATTATATGCTTTAAAAAAGTTAGTTCAGAATCAAACTTTGGATCTAGAATTAAGTGAAAATTATATGTGTTCGATTCATCTTTGAAAATTTCGATTAGTTTACGGCTTACAGTGGTTTTTCCAACACCAATGCCACCTCTTATAACAGAGAGCCCCCTACGCATTCGGATAGACAACTCAAGACCCTCTAAACACTGACGATGCTGAGTGGCGGGGAAAAATTTCTCAACATTGGGCGAAGTAGTAAAAGGGTCTGAATCCAGACCTATAGTTTTAAAAAGTTCAATCATCCCTTAATTTAAATTAAGGTAGTATAAACGTAAATCATATAAAAAGATAAAAATGCTAAAACACCCCCGACAAAATTCTTATGTTTATAAAAAAACTCATCAGTCATATAAATTTTATTAGCGTGTCTTTCAATTTTTAATAGCCCCATCGGGAAAAAAATTAAAGCTATTGAATAAAAGAAAGCAATTACTCCAACAGTGAGGAAATAAACCCCCATATTTGAAATAAAGTAAGTATAGAGCATCATAGAAGCAGCCATGAATGAGAAGACACCAACTGCGATTCGATGTCTAATGACAAATGAGTCTGTTAAAAAAAGGCGACTCATATTTTCATCTGTTTTAAGAATAAAATCAGGAAAGAGAATCAAGACAATAGAAAAGAGCAAAGTAATCACTCCTATACCGCCTAATGCTAAAGATAATTCAAACATATTTTATATTACAAATAAATTAGTAAAACTTTAAGATCTATTTTATAACCTAATTAAACGGATTTATTACTTAGAGCACGTATCAAACAGAGCGCTTGAATATATTTTAGCTTCATATTTAACATAAAGAAGGTTTTCAACAATACTTTCTTCTAATAAAATCAAATCAAACAAGTTTTTTACTAGACAATCAATATTTATTGCCTCAGGGGGCAGCATCACAATATTTTGATTCATATTTTGAATGGCATCATTCTTACAGATAATTCTAACATCATCAAGGGAATCACCATCGGATAGAGCATAACGGCTTTCACCAATAAGTGTGAACTCACTCTCGGAAGAGAGAAGAGGTGAAATAACTATGAAACATAAAATATTTTTCAAAAAAAACTTATACATCTTTACTCCTATATCAATATTCTAAATAAGACCCTGGGATAACCGAAGGTTTAAAACCAAGATTCAAGCCAAAAAGATCGGGCAAATTACTTTTTACTATATTACTGGAGGTCAAACTTAAATTATTTTTTGATACAATAGACCCATTTATCGTTGCACTACTCAAAGTATTTCCTGAAGACTCAGTTAGTATTGCTCCATTTAAAGTTGAGCTCGTCAATGAAAGTGAATTTCCCAACGAAATTATTAATCCATAAAAAGTACTCCCTTGAATACTAACACCCTCTTTTCCATATAGCACACAATAGTTAGAGATAGAAGATCCAATAGAACTGCTCCCATTTATTGTGAGCGTTTTATTAGATATAATCTTGACACCTCCTCCTATGGTTGTGCTTCCAGAGATTGTGATATTACCAGAAGCGAGAATATAACCCGAGCCAGATATATTACAACTAGTCAAGGTTAAATTGCCATCATGCATTAGTGTGTTATTCGTAAGACTCGATAGATTGATAGATTTATTCTCCGCAACTCCAGCAACAGAGGAAGCTGAATAGTCTATTATAACCTGGACATACCCAATGCAAGTCTGAGTACCCGAATGACTAAAAGTTAAAGAATTACTAGACCCATATTTATATCCAGGAAAACCATTCGTGTGAGATGCGCTTACAACATCTTTTGTCGAGCAGGAATTACACGAGCATCCCGAACCAGACCAACTATCATTATTTACGATTTGCCCATTCACTGATGGAGAGATATTCCATGTCCCACCACATGGGGTAGCACCTTTAAATCTAATTTTAATTCTATTTGCAACACTACCTGTTGGAATAAAATCATTAAAACTATGACTGTTTGACCATCCACCATACCCTGAAGAGCAAGCATATCTATTATTACTGTTTGCATCATTAGGACAAACATTGCAATGACCGCCACTGGGGTTCCAAACCGTAGCCGTTGCACTTCCTGTTTGCCCTCCACCAGAAGAGGGATTATATTGGCCAGAAACAGTCGCTAAGATATTTGTATAAATGGAATGATTTAAAACAGGAAAGGAAGGCTTTGGTAATCCATGAAAAATAATGGGGGAAGAAGAAGAACTCGAACTAGAATATGCGACACTATTATTTCCCATCGTCACATTTGAAATCGTACCATTAAAAAAAAAGTCTCCTGTAATAGAGCTATTGGAATTGGCATTAAAAGTTCCATTACTTTGATTATCTGAGAATAAGGAAAGATTAAAAGCATTTGGATAAGGACTAATAATTAGACGTCCAGCCCTATGCACTCCTCCAACTACCGTGGTGCTTTTTAAAAGCGAATAATGATTGTAAGCTAAATTAGAATTGACTTCATCTTTACTATTATCAACGGAAACAGTGTAAGTCCCTTTATTCAGCTTCCCAGTAATTGAAGATTGCAAAGAAGAGTAAGAAGTACTAATTGTTTGCAGACCTATCTCAAGGCCTGTTTGAACTAAATTTCTGGCACGTATATTCTGTAGATAATAACCAGCGCTTTCACTGCTAAGTATAGAGAATCGAGCTAAATAAAAAGCCATAATGCTTAAAAGAACAAAAATAAATAATGTCGATGCAG
>JAOLAV010000047.1 GCA_028338895.1 Fidelibacterota bacterium | reverse complement strand
AACTATAATCAACTGGAATAGAAGAATTATGCCCTAAAGATAAAGTAACACATTCTCCATTCATGAGTCCTGGCGTCGGAGATGTATAACATCCATTTCCATCTGCATCAAAACTCTGAGATAAAGAGATACCGTCCATCTCTTCTGTTTGATTGAGCTCCACTATTAATGAAGATCCAGTAGAGTCTGCAAAGACAATAAGGTCGCCACTTCCACTTAATCCAGAACTAAAACTACTATCCGCATCTTCATATCCGAGCCAATACCCTCCAGCAGGTATGATAACATCTCCAAAGGTTAAATCATCTAACTCTTCAGAATCATCTAATTGGAATCCTTTTAAAGAACAATCTTCATCTCCTGAGTTATAAAGCTCTATGTAGTCTTCTGGATCCCCTGAAGTATGTCCCTCAGATACATAAACATCACCTAAAATACAAGGCTCTGGACCATCATAAGAAAATAAACCCATGATGATAGATTCTAAATTATTCGGTATTCCACTGGTTATATTTTGGTTAAAAACTATATTACCATTTAAGTCTGTTATAAATAAATCTCTTTGTGAAGCTCCCCATTGGCTCCAAACATCAAAAGGACTTTCATCAGCACAAACAGGTGAATTATTATCATTAATCCAGTTATCAAGATTAGAAAGGTGACTATCTTTACCTACACCAATTAATGCAATGTTATAGTTTTGACTTTTTAAACTTTCATATAATTCATTTAATTGACCAAACCTGGCCGTACATGTTCCTCAATAAAAATGTCCAAAATAATGTAGAGTTACATGATTTTCAAAATACGAAGTTCCAACACTCTGGCCGTATTCATCTGAGCTTGAATTCAAATCAACTAAACTGTAATCATTTTGCGCTGATAGAGAACATATACTAAAAGCAAAAATTATGATATTTATGAAACTAATCTTATTCATCTATAATACCTTACTATAATAAGCTATATAATAACATATATAATGATTATCCTTCAAATCATATTTTACAAAACTATTTTAGAAGTAGCATTTTTTTACTAGTATTGTAACTTCCAATTTTAATTATACATATATACATACCAGCAGAGACTGACTGGCCTTGGTTATTTGTAGCATTCCATTGAATTGAATTATAGCCAGCATTCTGATAGCCATTAAGCAAATCTTTTACAAGCCTACCACTCATGTCATATACTGCTATATTAACTAATTCACCTTTTGACATTGAGTATCTCAAGGTTGTGGATGGATTAAATGGGTTCGGATAGTTCTGGCTTACAATATAGGTACCAGGGACTAATTCTTTATCCGTAAGATTGAGCCACTCTAAAATGATACTTTCAGTCTCAGAGTGATCAGTCCAGTAACCTAAATAAGCTGATACTCTGTAAAAGTATTCTATATCCCAATCAATTTCTTCATCCGTATAAAAATTTTCTGGAATAAAACGCTCAATTACATTTTCTGAAAATAATGAATCTGTGGCGCGTTCAAGTTTATAGAATTCAAGATTCAGATCTGTTACCTGTAACCATGTTAAGATAACAGCAGAATCGACTACGATACTATTGAAGCCCAATGGTGGGCCGACCATATACTCAGTTGAACCCAGATCAGGCGCAGAACCTAAAAAGTCTGTAACCTCATTAACCCCATCATCATCAAAATCAGAAATTCCTGCATCGATACATGGACTATTTGGCTGTAGGGTAAAATCACCATTCTCAGGGTCATTAAAAAGTGGATCTATCTCAACTAAATTTTCTACACCAGTATGGAACTCCTCAAGAAGGGAATATTTTACACTCATACTAGAAGTCGTAGATGGATGGTATAGTGAATTTGGATAATTGTCATAAAAAATAGAATTAATTATATTAGGTTCAGCCATGGAGTGAGAGGACAGCCCTCCTCCACTCCAATTATCAACTCCATTATTATCATTTGCCTCATTTTGAGAAAAAGTTGAATTATAAACATTTACTTCAGCAGACCATAGCATTAGACCACCTCCACCAACGTGGGCATAATTATTGATGAAATTTAATCTATTAAAAGTAGCATTTATAATAATTGAGGCATCGAATGTTTCCGTTCCCATCATAATGCCACCGCCGCTATTAGAGTTTGATCTATTATCTCTGATCATACCACTGGTGTAATTAATGTTATCTGAACGTAAAAAACAAATTCCACCTCCAGCTCCGCCAGATTCATTGCCATTAATATTAACATTTTCTAATACTATATCCGAACTATAGTAAATAGCAAGCCCACCACCTATACCAGGAAGAGTTGTATTATCTTCAAAGTTAGAATTCAGAATAACTAAACTATCTGAAAACTGTTGATATAATCCACCTCCACCTCCATACAATGGGAAATTATCCGGATCTGAGTGTTGCGGGATCAAGCCGCCCGCAGCATTGTTTCCGTAGATATCAGAATTTAGAATAGTTAGCTTCCCTCCGTTAAACACAGCAATACCACCTCCAACATTTGCACCATTATTAAAAATTTGGGAATTATTGATAATACATTTACTTAGCGTATCTAAACCAACCGCTCCACCTGCTAAAGAACTATTATTACGTAACTCTAATCCATCTAGTTCTAGAAAAGTTTCTTTAGAATAAATTGATCCACCCAAAGAGTCAGAGCTATTGAGGAAAAACAACGAGTTATGGACCTTCATTGTTGAGTTAATTGCATTTATAGCACCACCATTATTTGAAGAATTATTATTAGATAATTCTACATTATTAATTACAACAGATGACCTTGCTATACTAAGTCCACCGCCGCGTTCAGAATTTCCACGTTTAATTCTAAAATTTTCAACTCTTACTGTATCATCTTGAGAATCAAATATACTTATTTGAGGAAGAGAAATTGGTTGATTAATCTTTGTCTCATCTCTGGATTCACCTATTAAAGAGATAGCTTTATTATAAATAATTATACCACCTTCATAAATCCCATTAGAGACAAATACAGTGTCCATACCTAATGCCACATCAACACCCTTTTGAATTGTTAAAAATGGATTTTCAAATGTACCATCACCAGACTCATCGCTACCAGTATTTGCTATATTTATGGTAGAGGCAAATATACTAATCGAGTAAAAGAATAAGAATATTTTGATTATTTTCATTATATGTTTCCCTTTGAAAGGTTTTTGTTAAAAAGATTGCAATTATATCTAAAAGCGAAAAAGAAGAAGTCTCATTATTTAAATAAAATTATAATAATTTTAATAAAAAAATCCATATTTATTTTTTTTAATGTCTATCTTTTTTTTTGATTTAATAGCTTTTCCTGATTTTGAATGATTTTTAAACCAATTTTGATAAATTGATAAGTCTTTTTCGGGAGTACCTCTTATATTAATTAAAACTTTTTTAGAATAAAAAGTGTTGTTATATATTTCAATATTTGAGCCAGCAATATTGGTTTTATCTTTTCTATCTACTCCACCATGCATATCAAATACATGACTTAAAGAGTTGCCCAATTCGACATTATTCCTTGCAATATAGGAACATCCAGTCTTTCCAGTTCCGGCGATAGAATGTCTGTTCCAATTAAATAGATTATATTCTATTATAGAACTAGAGACATCTTGGCATATTCCATAACCAAGTCCTTGAAACTGACAATGGTGAATATAATTATGATGAATTTTATTATTTTCCCCATGTTTTAAATATATCCCTGAATGTGAAAAAGCTGATATTTCGCAATTAGACACCTCTAATTCAGAATATTCAGAGTAGATACCAATAGACAAAGGAAACTTATAATAATATTCTCTGCCTTTACCATTATCTCCAAATGATTTTTTATGATGTTCTATATATTGTTTATCATTTGGACCTCTAATACGTAAACCTGATATCTTAACATTATTACCAAGAGTTTTTACCATAAAGGGAGTATCTAATACATTACTTATAATAATAGCTCCCTTAGAACCTTCGTCACCTCGATTCCCAGCTAAGACTACTCCTGATGGAATAGTTAATGCATACTTTTCAATTAATAACATTGACGTTAGATCAATAATAGCTTCACCTTTTATAAAAACGGTATCTCCTTCTTGTGAAACATTAAGAGCTGATATTAATTGATCTATGTTTTCAACATTAAAGGTACCACTTTTGATAATATTTGTAAAATTTGATCCACCGCCTATTTGACCAGAGCTATCAGGTATTGCACCATAAATTATTCCGTCAATTTCTTCCCAACTAGTACTAAGGCTATCTGAATCAGAAATAGTATCTGAAAAGATTAAATTACAAAGGAAAAGAATCGATAAAGTTGAGAACCAAAAAATTCTTAGCATACTTTAATTTAGTTCATCAAAAGTAAGTATTTTTTATAATTAAGAATTTAGGATATATAATTCAAGGCAAATTACCAGGGTATTATTTCGCCATGTCTGAGAAATTTCCCAGTTGGAAATTCATGTCCTAATGCAAATGATATTATTTTACTTACACTTTCATTAATCGTGAGGTTTGCATCTTTTCCACCCATATCTGTTTGCACCCATCCTGGACAGATAGCATTTACACTTATATTTCTTTCAGATAATTCATTAGCCATTACTTTTGTTAATGCATTTAAAGCTGTTTTCGATAAACGGTAAGCTAAAGACCCACTACCCATGTCATCGAGTTGTCCCATTCCACTTGAAATATTAATGATGCGAGCACCTGATTTCATTAAAAGAACAGATTGTTTTGTAACCCGTAAAACACCTATAGTGTTTGTATTAAACGTTTTTAAAATAGATTCTTCATCAGTATCCACAGCTGAGATATTAAACTTTAATCCAGGTATTAAAATTCCAGCATTATTAAAAAGAACATCAATATGTTCAAATTTTTCTTTAATCTTTGCAAAACCTTTGATCACAGATTCTGATTTATTCACATCCATTATTACAAAATCAACTTTTTTAGGAGATTGAACGATTGAACGAATAGCATTTAGCCCTTTTTCTTCGGTTCTAGATGTAATTATTACGTTATGATCTTTTGATAAATTATTTAGTAAGCCTAGTCCTATGCCTCTGTTTCCGCCAGTAATAACAATGTTTTTCATTTTTATTTATAATCCATTAATATAATTATTTATTTCCAATTTTTGTAACCATAGAGATTCATTCCCAAGATAAAAACACTCATTGCCATTATAGGGATTGCATTTAAAAAGTAACCGTAAGAAAAGTAAAGAATATTGCCAAAAGCCCAAACATAAAAACATTTTATATTTTTTTTTGCATTTAAAAAATACCCAAATAGTATAAAAAGAAATCCAATCCAGCCAAGTACTTCAATAAGAGAATCATTCATTTAATTTGACTCTTTAATAGATAATACGCCCATCTAAAAAGTGGTTTATTATTTATGGTTATATTTTTACTAAAATTATTCAGTTGAAGCTTGAGATGTTCCAGAACCACCAATAATAGGAGACCAATGAGAAGCACGAACTTTCCATTCTCCACTTTCTTTTACTAAAGCTTGTGTTACTCTGGTTAGGTAATGATTTACAGCAGGAGCATTTTTGGGCTTCATCGAACCCTCGGAATAATACATAACTACTGCAGCTTTTTTAGGCTCCAGTATGATGACCTCAAGATTTTTGTACTTAATATTCATATAATCATATATCTCAGGTCTTCCTCCAGCAGGTATCTCATGCATAAGACCACCACTTGACCAAAATTCTAAGGCTCCATATTTAGAATACTCGCTTGCACTTATATTCTTTTCATTTGCATATCTATTATTTTCAAAGATTTGTTTCTTT
>JAOLAV010000046.1 GCA_028338895.1 Fidelibacterota bacterium | reverse complement strand
AAAAACAACCTTAAGAATTTTCCAAATGAACCTGCACTTTCTATTAAAGGTAGTAGCGGAGAATGGGAAACGGATAATTGGTCTACATTTCATGAATCTGTAATAGAAGTTTCAAAAAGTCTTTTAGCTTGTGGTATAAACTCACAAGACAAGATTAGTATTTACAGTTATAATAGAAAAGAATGGCATTATTGCTATAGTGCTGCACAGTATATAAATGCAGTAGGTGTTGGAGTTTATCACACCTGTAGTTCAAATGAAGTAGATTGGATTGTCAGTAATTCAGAATCTAAAATAGTATTTTTAGGTAATAACCCTAATGATAATGACGAAGAATTAAAAATGCCTAACCACAGACTATTATCGGTTTTAGATCATTTGGATAAAGTTGAATTAGTTGTTGCACTTCCAGGAATCAAAATGCTTAAGCACGATAAAATAATCTCCTGGGATGATTTTATAAAAAAAGGCAAAGATATTGAAATAAACGAGGTTGAATCTCGATTTGATGAAATTAAACCGGAGGATACTTCAGCGCTAATATATACGTCTGGTACCACAGGAAATCCTAAAGGAGTTATCCTTACACATGATAATTGGGATTTTGAATGTCAGCAAATTTTAACTGTAGCAAAATTCAAACCAGGAGACCGTTCTATCTCATGGCTTCCAGGTGCTCATGTTTTTGGACAGGCAGTTGATCTTCACTTCACAATACGTGAAGGTATGCATACTTATGTTGTTGATAGTCCACTTAATACGGTTGACTATGCAAAAGAGATTCAGCCACACTTATTTATATCTGTTCCACGGATATATGAAAAGGTTTATTCAAATTTTAAATCTGCAATTGATTCCAAAGCGATTCTCAAATATGGTCTACATATTCCTGGTCTATCGACTTTACTAAAGAAAAAATTAAAAGCTGCAGCTGGTTTTTCTAATGTTACTTATGCTATCAGTGGAGCTGCACCTATAAATCCAGATATATTAACACTTTTCCAATTTCTTGGTATTCCACTATTTGAGGGATATGGGCTAACAGAATCAACCGCTGGTGCTAGTTTGAACTACGGTTTGCATAATAAGATTGGTTCTGTTGGTAAATTATTTCCGGATACAAAAGCAAAAATAAATGACGATGGTGAAATTTTGCTACAAGGAAGACATATAATGAAAGGATACTATAAGAATGAAAAAGCCTCGAATGAGTCATTGGTCGATGGTTGGTTTCTTACAGGTGATGTTGGAAAAATTGATAATGATGGATTCTTGTATATAACTGGTAGAAAAAAAGAAATATATGTTAGCTCTGCTGGTAAGAATATTGCACCATTAGTAATCGAAGAAACAATGAAGTCTATTCCTATTGTCTCTCAATGTTTTTTGGTTGGTGATAATCGGAATTATTGTACCGCTTTATTTACGTTAGATGTAGGAGCAATATTGAGAGACAAAATTGGAATGGATGCAACAATTATTCCAAAAGATCCAATTAAACAACTTCAAACTTTAAAAGAAAATGGATTTGAATTAGTTGACTTTACAAATTCCGATGAAATCAAAAAAGAAATGCAAGATCAAGTAGATATATTGAATTTGAAATTTTCAAACCCTGAACAATTAAAAAAGTTTTCAATTTTATCTCGAGATTTCACAATAGACGACGCTGAATTAACCCCAACATTAAAAATTCGAAGAAAGCAGATTAGTGAAAACTGGAAAAAAGAAATAGAATTAATGTACAAATAAATAGGATGGAAAAAATTTCATTTATCGGGTGCGGGTCTTGGGGCGGCGCTTTAAGCAAAGTTCTGTCAGACAAAGGTATCTCTTCATTAATGTGGCATAGAAATATTGAAATAATTAATGAAATGAGGTCAACTCGCAGACATTATCTTGTTCCAGAATTGACTTTTTCAGATAAAGTAGTTTTCACAGACGATTTAAGTAGTGTCATTCAAAATTCTTCTATTTTGGTTTTAGCTATTCCATCACAATCTATTCGTAATGTGATAATGCCATACCGAAGTCTAGTTAAAAAACAACAAATCATTGTCAATCTAGCCAAAGGTATTGAGGTGGATACTCTTTTAACTGTTAGTGGTGTTTTGAAGGATATATTAGGTACCTCTTTTGATAATATAGTAACCTTATCAGGCCCAAGTCATGCTGAAGAAGTTATCCTGGGTCATCCAACCACTCTAGTCTCTGCTTCAAAGAATGAAAATGCTGCCGCTAAAATCCAAGAAACTTTTTCAAATAGAACCTTAAGAACTTACAAAAATGATGATATTTTGGGCGTAGAACTTGGAGGAGCCATGAAAAATGTGATTGCTATTGCAGCTGGAATTTGTGATGGTATCGGATATGGTGATAATTCAAAAGCGGCTTTGTTAACTAGGGGAATGGGTGAGATAACCAAGCTCGGTACTTCTATGGGTGCTAAGACGTCAACCTTCCAAGGGCTAAGTGGATATGGTGATTTAATAGTAACCTGTTTGAGTAAACACAGTAGAAACAGAAGGGTTGGTCAGGCAATTGGGGAAGGCCATTCTTTGAAAAAAGTATTGGAGGACATGTCAATGGTTGCTGAGGGAGTTTTATCAGCAAAATCCATTCATCAGCTGCGGCTTAAACATAAGGTGCAAATGCCTATTCACGAAGCAATATACCAGGTCTTATTTGAAGGAAAAAACCCGGAACATAGTGTAGAAGAGTTAATGACAAGATCCTTGACAAGTGAGATTTAAAAAGCTTCTGAACTTTTATCCTAAATATGGGAATAAATATAAATCAGAAAAATCTGAAGGTGTCATCCCAGAACCATAATAAAGAGCATGTGAATTTAGATGACAAGCGCTATTATTGTAAAAAAACGTACCTGGATCGCCATGATCCATGGATAGTAATGTTTCCGTTGAATTAAGCGCCCACCATTGAGATGGGTCAAAGAAAAAAGTAAATGGATCTTCAGGGATGAAAGGATCAGTATATCCCGAAGACATTGAAAGAATGTTATGCATTGTAACGGTATCTAAAAAACTAATATCAAAATCAGGAAAAAAATAAGATGCCGTAGAATCAGGATCATATAACATACCCATATCAACTGCTTGACCAACTAAAGTTGAAATAAAACTTTTTGTTACTGACCATACATTTATTGCACTGCTTTCATTGCTATTGTAATAGTTCTCTGATACAATTTCACCCTTGTGAATAACAATGAAGCCAAGTGTATTTGGTAGAGTCGAAATTTCAGTCGCAATTACACTTTCTAATTCATTCGACAGAGAAAATTCAGAATTAGTCTTCCAATCTTCACTTAGATCAATTCCCTGTGAATAAATTAAATGAATAAATAATAATATAAATATTGAAAATCCTTTAAACATTATCAATTATTTTAAAAAAAGATTTTTCTTATCTCCATTTTGATTTTATCCAAGACTCTTTAAGAGAACTTGAAAATATTTTTTTATCGAATGGTTCATCTTTAAACATATATCATAATTCTGTAACTGAAGTTTTAAAAATAATTAACCTTCAATTTTCAATAAAAAAAATAATTAGTCATCATGAAATTGGTAATTGGGCTATTTTAAATAGAGATAGAGATATTAAAAAATATTGTCAAAAGAATGGTATACAATGGTTAGAGTTTCAATCAAATGGCGTTGTAAGAGACTTAAGAAATAGAGATGGTTGGTCGAAAAAATGGAACGAAAGTATGAATTCTGAAATTTTAGAAACACCTAATATTTCAAAATTTATAACTTTAAAAAATGCATCTGGTCTATTAAACCATGAAGAATTAAGTATTAAAAAAATAATTTTTGACAAGTTATATAAAGGTGGAGAATCAGAAGCAAAAAAGACAATGAGCTCATTTTTAAATAATCGTGGTCAACATTACTCAAAAGAGATGTCTAGTCCTTTAAGTGCTTTTTCTAGTTGCTCGAGACTCAGCTCATATATAACCTATGGAAATATTTCCATAAAACAAATTTTAAGAGAGATAAAAAATCAACAAAAATATTTAAGGGAAAATAAAATTAGAACAGGTTGGTTGAAATCTTTATCATCCTTTTCATCAAGATTAAGATGGCATTGTCATTTTATCCAGAAACTTGAAATGCAACCTGATTTAGAGTTTACAAACATGGTTCGTTCCTACGACCTTATACGAAACACATTCAATAAAGATTCCTTTGATAGGTGGGCAAATGGTAATACTGGTTTTCCAATGGTTGATGCTTGCATGCGTTCTTTAAAAGCCAATGGTTGGATAAATTTTAGGATGAGGGCTATGCTAGTCTCTTTTGCTTCCTACAACTTATGGCTTGATTGGAGAATAACTTCAAAATATTTAAGTAACTACTTTATAGATTATGAACCAGGTATCCATTATAATCAGTTTCAAATGCAGTCAGGTGTCACAGGAATAAATGCTATTCGTATTTATAATCCAATTAAGCAGCAGGAAGATCACGATCCAAATGCTATATTTGTTCGAAAGTGGGTACCGGAACTAAGGAACGTACCTTTAGAGTATATTCAATACCCCCACTTACTATCCGAAAAAATGCAAATAAAAACTGGATGCATCATTGGAAAAAATTATCCAGAACCTGTAGTCGATTTAAAAAAATCCACACTTAAGGCCAAGAAAGAGATTTATAAAGTAAAGGGAAGTGGGGAAGCTAAAAATCAATCAAAAGCTGCTTATTTAATGCATGGAAGCAGAAAAAAGAGTAAAAGTTTGAATCTGTTTTCTAATCGCTGATAGAATATCTATTTATACTCCTAGTTGTAATGATGACATCATATAAGTATGGAAATACATGTCACGTAGAAGATAATATTTTGCAATAAAATCAAAATGGAGATAAGAAAAATCTTTTTTTAAAATAATTGCAGGATCGTAAATATATATTGCTGCTACATTATCATCTCGCGAAGCTGTTGAGAGTGCAATGTTATCAGATAGTCGAAGATCCCTTCTAAACCAGATTAAAGTAATGTCTTTCATTTTTATAATATCTTGGAGGTACTAAAAACAAGATCCTTTAGTAACAGAACAAATATGTTTACAGTTTATAAGATAATATTATAGTTTAAATGATTAAAAGTTCAAATACGTTGGAGATTATTTCTCCTGATTAAATTAATTATTTCAGAAGAACCATTTTTTTAGAGGAATGAAATTTCCCAGCTCTTATCGTATAGATATACATTCCAGCGGATATTGGTTCACCATAATTATTGGTGGCATTCCACTGTAAGGAATAGTTGCCCATATCTTGTTTTCTATTAACTAAAGTTTTTATTTGTTTGCCTACAACATCATATATATTTACTGTTACATACGATTCTTTTAGCAGGCTATATTGAATATTCGTAGTTGGGTTAAATGGATTAGGATAGTTCTGATCTAAAGCAAAGCTGTTTGGAATTTCATTCCCCAATTGATTCGATAAAACTTGAAGTGCTCCTTCATCTATCCATTGTGCAATTATATTAATTTCGTCTGAAGACATTGAGCCACTTGGAGGCATACTCTGACCGTTACTTTCTGGCAATGTTATTCGAATATATAATTGACTATTTTCATGATCACCAACCACTATAGCAGGTCCGCTATTACTATTTGTCATGACTCCAGAATAAAAGGATAAGTCTAAACCTCCACTCCCTCCATAATTATGACAACTTGTACAATTGTTATCAAATAATGGTTGAACCTGAGTTTCATAATCAATTTGAGATACAATTTTGGTGAGTATAAGTAAAAACAAAAATATTTTATTCATAAGATTTCCAAGTCATTAATGATTAAAGTAATGCAAAATACTA
>JAOLAV010000045.1 GCA_028338895.1 Fidelibacterota bacterium | reverse complement strand
TGGGACAAGTAGAACAAAAGTAATGTTGAGCTTTATGATTGCGACAGCATTTTTATCCATGTGGACTTCAAATAACTCTACAACTTTAATGATGCTTCCTATAGGGCTTGCTATTCTTTCAAGGGAAAAAGAGTTAGGTGCTGACACATCACGCTTTGGACCAGCGTTAATGTTATCTATCGCATATTCAGCGAGCATTGGCGGTACTGGAACATTAGTAGGGACGCCTCCAAACTTAGTTTTTGTGAGTACATCTCAAGAACTTCTACCTGATTTACCAAACTTATTATTTACCGATTGGTTAAAAATTGGTATCCCTTTTGTCATAATCTTCTTACCCGTTGCTTGGATATATTTAGTTCGGTTTTTTGGTGTTTCTGGTGACTTGCAAGGTAGTTCAAATATTATTAATAAGGAGTATAATGATCTTGGGAATTTCTCATCCGCAGAAAAAAAGGTTTTGTTCATTGTAATCATTTATGCAATGGGGTTCATCTTTAGAGATTGGTGGTCAACTCTACTAGGGGTGAGTGGGTTTGTGAAAGATTCTACAGTCGCTTTCTTTGCGGCTGTCGCTTTGTTCTCTGTATCTAGTGGTAGAGTAAATAGCGATGGCCGAAAATTACGACTCCTTGAATGGAAAGATGCCCAAGATATTCCATGGGCTATAGCACTGCTTATTGGTGGGGGACTAGCCATTGCATCAGCATTTAAAAATTCTGGTTTAGTCCAATGGATTGGTGAAAGTCTTGTTCTGGATGGAATTCCAACAATCGCAATCATCATTGCTGTTATTACGGCGATGGTTTTTCTTACAGAGGTAAATTCTAATACAGCTACGACAGCAGTCTTTCTTCCAGTCCTTGCGGGAGTTTCTGAAGCTGGAAATTTTCATCCGTATTTACTTATGGTTCCAGCAACGATTGCTGCATCATGTGCTTTTATGTTGCCTTCTGGAACGGGTCCTAATGCGAGTGTTCTTGCGAGCGGTGAACTTACAATTCCTCAAATGGCTCGAGCGGGATTTGGTTTAAATTTATTATCAATCCTATTTATTCTTTTACTCACTTATTTTATTATTATGCCATTTCTTGGTGTCTAATTTTACCGTAATGTGTTTTTCATCACTTTCCAACAATTAATCTTGATCTATCATTCTGCGATTATTATATTAGTTGGTATTCACTAGGGTAGTTTTTTTTGTCTATTCTGTATATATACAATTTCACATACCTACCGTAATAGTAAAAATAGTACACAATATAACTAGACTTGGAGGTTTAGAATGCAAAAAATGTTAATAACATTAATTTTCCTCTCTTTTGGTGTCTCTATACATGCTAATAATGATGTAGTTCTGCGCCAAAAAGGAGATCCTGTTCAATTCGGTTTACCTCTTTTTAGAGATCCCGGAGTAAGAACAGAATCATATGAGCTATATATGCAGGATTTATATGGCGATGGTTGGGATGGATCTACTTTAGATCTTAATTTAAATGGAGTTTCAATAGCAGCTGGTTTAACGGTTGATTTAGATATTAGTAGCTTTCTTTTTGATGCTGATGACTATGACTACGTAACCACTAGTTTTGCTATTAATACTAGCTATCCTAATGAAATCCAATATGGTATCTATAATTCTGATGGTTATCTCATATACGATGGCTATGGTAACGGTGCGATAATGAATATTGGTGTCAATCCTGCCTTAACTCTAGATTGGACAATAGATACTAGTGAGAATAATGTATTCCACAATGCTGGTTTTGAAGCGGGAACAGAAACCTGGGGTTTTTATCCAGATTATGACTATGCAATTGCAACTACTGGCGAAGGTATCTATAACTCTGATGCTCTTTTTACAGCATATGCCGGAGAAAAAGCTTTTAAAATGTGGGCTTCTTGGACCGGAATGGAGAATAATATCTTTAAGGTTTTTGAAGGCGCTGACGCAGCTGCAATAGCTGGTCAGACATTTGAATTGTCAGCGAATATGATGACACACGCTGATGATCAACTTGGTGAAGGAACACATGCCAAATTAGTTGCTAAATATTTTGGTCCTGGAATCATTAACGATGATGGTACTCAGGGACCTTGGTGGGAGCATTTCCTATTTATGGACGAGTCTGAATATTTACTTGGTTCAAATACTACGGCCAACGAATGGACAGAGTATAGCGTTACGACAACTGTACCTGCCGATGCGTTTCATATTGAAATGGGTTTCACTGTAAAGAAAGATGCTGACGGTGGTGGGTCTGCTTATGTAGATAACTTAATCGCAGATAGACTTCATGTAGCTCTTCCAGGTGAACCTAATCTTGTATTATCGGGTGTTTTAGATTTAGATCTACCATCTGCTGGTTCTACGGGTAAAGCTGTTATCGTTCAGGCGATGAATGATATTGAAGATTTAAGCTGGTACGGAATTGGTGTTGCAAACAATGGCGGTGGAACAGACGGACAGGAATATACGTTTCCTGATATCCCTCTTGACTCTGGAACTGTTGTTTGGATTGTAAGGGATGCTGCTGCTTATGCTGCGTATTTCGGCGATTCTTTTCCAGTTAATTCTTATTTAGAAGCGAGTAGTGACATCAGTCAAAATGGTGATGATGCTATTGAATTATTTCACAATGGTGTTGTCACTGATCTTTTTGGTGATTTAAATACTGACGGCACAGGTGAAGCTTGGGATTATGTAGATTCATGGGCTTTTAGAAATTGTGATGCTCGAACTGCTTCTGCTACTTTTGATATAACAAGTTGGACTCTTGGTGGCGCTAATTGTTCGGATGACACGGAAAATAATAATCCGTATGATGTTGATACAAATCCACTAGGTACAACTTGTCCTTTTCCAGCTGCTGAAACATGTGAAGCTGTAATTGTTTGTGATCTTACCCCAGTGACATTAAATATAGTTGATTCTTATGGTGACACATGGAATGGCAATGTACTTACCGTTGGTGATTTAACTTTTACACTAGATGGTGTTCAAGATAATGGTGTCTCTGCAAGCTTTGATTTATGTCTTGCGGATGCTTATTATCCTATTACCTGTGGTGGTGGTAGTTATATGACCGAAGTCTCATGGGAAATGCTTGCCGATGATGGTACTGTTCTTTTATCTGGTGGTGCGCCTTATGAAGGTGGCTTACAAGTAGGTGAAGCAACAGATATTTTAGGTTGTATGGATCCAGAGGCTTTAAATTATGATGCAACAGCTACTTTAGATGATGGGTCATGCTACTATACTGGCTATGATTGTGCAAGCCCGCTTGCCGCTGTAGCTGGGGCTAATACTGCTCCAAGTGCACCAGCATGGTACACATTTACAGCTTCACTCACAGGAACGGCTACGATTTCTTCTGTTGGTGGTGGTGTAGATACACAAGTGTACGGTTATACTGGTACATGTGATGCATTAGTAGAAGTAGGTTTTGGCGATGATGAAGGTGGATCACCTGAGTGGTCATCTATTATGGTCCTTGATGTTGTTGCTGGTGAGTCTTATTATGTACATTGGACTGATTATTGGTCACCTGAAGGTTTTGCATGGACAATGGAAGAAGTATTGTATCCTGTAACTCCACAGAACCTGACAGCTGAAGCTGGTATGGATAATGTTTATCTTGCGTGGGAAGCTGCGGTAACTCCGGCCTTATCTTTTAATGAAATGAATAATCAAAGAGAAGCTAGAGCTCAATATGCTGCTGATAAAAAAGCAGCTCTTCATCCAGTAGATCAAGAAGTTCATTTGAACCAGTACAGAGTGAATCCAGATTATATTGCAGAGACAGGTTCTAGAACAAATACTGTTTTCATTAATGCAGGTGGTGGTGCTTGGGACTCTGAAATTAGTTGGACTATGACTGATGCGGCTGGAACTGAAGTTGCTGCGGGTGGTTCTCCAATTGAAAACCTAGAATTAGTACTAGTAGATGGTACTTATTTTTTAAATGCTTTTGATGCATATGGTGATGGTTGGAATGGTACTATTTTATCTGCAACAAATGAAACTCAAGTCTTCTTATTTTATACCATTTCTGAAGGTTCTCAAGGAGTTGCTGAGTTTGAAGTGAATGATGGCGCAGCCAATTTATCTCTAAGCGATCTTAGTTATGATAATGATACAGATGTAATGAGTGTAACGGTTAATAATACTGGTGCATTATGGGCATATGGTGGAGATATTGGTTTCTTCCTTGGTTCTAGTGCTTCTGGAGATTGTCAAGATCCTAACTCTGTTTTTAATTCTGTTCCTCAACCTCTTGCACCTAATGGATCGTATACATTCGATTTAGGTGGAATTGCACCCTTTTTAGGTTATGGGGTTCATTCAACTGGAGCTATGATAGATTGGGATTGTGCTGTTCCTGAAACGGATGAGACTGATAACATTATCAATGCAGAAATAACTATTATTGACCCATTAGAAGGCGTTACTTATACTGTCTATAGAGAAGATGCTGCTGGTGCATTTACCGCTCTAGCAACAGATCTAGAAAGTGCGATGTATAACGATGCAACAGCTATGGGTGGAATTGAATATTGTTATCATGTTACTCAGACTGAAGCGGAAGTTGAGTCTGGTGCATCAAATATAGCTTGTGCAACACCATACGGTCCTGATGCTTTCCCCGCGCCAACAGATTTGGCTGGGTCAGCAATGGGATATGAGGTTATGTTAGAATGGGTTGCTCCAGATCTTTCTGGTTTTCAGCCACCTATGACTAATTCTAGGTATGCGCCAACAACTGGCAAGCCTTTATATCATACCTCTTCCAATACTGAAGATTCTACTCCTCCAGCAGTTCGACAGGGTGGAGATACTTTTGAAACAGCAACAGCTATCGAAGCATTACCTTACACAGATAATGGTTCTACTGTAGGTCTAGTTGCTGACTATGGTCCTTATGGTGATCTATCAACTCTTGTTTGTGACTATGTGGGTTACCACTCTCCAACAAGCACAGGAGCTGGCGCAGATGCCGTATATTCCATTGATGTTGCAGAAGAGACAAATGTTCTTATCTCTTTATGTGGATCGGGGTACGATACTGGACTTGGAGTCTTTAATTCTGATGGTGTTTTAGTCGCTGCTAATGATGACTTCTGTGCTCTTCAGTCAGAGATAACATGTACTATGCCTGCTGGAATGTATTATATCGTTGTATCAGGTTATGGAGCATCTGAAGGTGATTACGTGATAAACGTAGATGCTTTGAATCCAGTTTCTCCAGTCGCTGGTTACAATGTATATAGAGACGGTGAGATGGTCGGCTATGTAGAAGGTGTTAATGAAACTTCTTTTTCTGATTTTGCATATAATCCAGAAATGCCAGAAGGTGATACTTATACCTATGCAGTATCTGCTTACTATGATGTGCAAGATGTATCATCTGTAAATTCTAATCCTGTTGACGTTACAACCACAGCACCACCATTTGAGTGCGTTGCTCCTTCAAATCTCGTCGCTGAGAGTGAAGGTAATAGTGTAATGTTGAACTGGGATGCACCTGAAGGCGGACCAGCATGGTTTAGTCATTTTGACGGTGCAGTCGTTAGTGGTATTGGAACTGCAACAGGCTTATTTGTAGCAGAAGCTGCTGTAAAGTTTGGTCCAGAAACAACACTAGATCTAATGGGATTATCCTTGACAAAAGTTGCTTTTATGTCCCCAGATGTAACAGCACTATTTAAGGTTATGATCTATGATCCGGTTTCAATGATAGCTGTTGATTCTACAGAAGTTATAGATCCAACAACATTAATGGGTAATGGAGTCTGGAATGAGATAGATCTTCCAAATCCTGTTGCAATAAATGGATCAAGTCTGATGTTTGGCTATAAAGTATCTGTTACTACAGAAGGTACGTACCCAATGTCAATTGATATAGGTCCAGCAAATAATGGTTTAGGAAATCTAATTCAAGGTTTTGGAACACCATTTGGTAGTATGTTAGATCTTTACGATCTTGATGGAAACTTTGCAATAGCAGGTTACGCTGATTACGGTCAGGGTAGATCGATTGTTGCTCTAGATCCACCAGTATATGATAATAACAATATCAATACAGGTGATTTAGAATCAAGACAACTAGCAAGTATAGTCGAAACTTCATTGCCAATGGAATCTCAAAACCGTGCACTCTTAGGCTTTCATGTTTATAGAAATGATACTACGATTGCAATGGTAACTCCTGGTGAAACAAGTTATGATGATAATGATGCTCCATGGGGAACTGTTAATTACTATGTTACTGCAGAGTATAATGATACAGAAGAATGTGGCGAATCAGCTCCATCGAATACTGTTACATTAGAACTTGCAAATACACCACCACCAGCTGTAGCACTTGTTGCACCTGCTGATGGATCTGTAATTACAGTTACTGAAGACAATATGGATGCTACGACAGCCTTTATTTGGTCTGGTGTAAGTGACGCTGATAATGATATGATTTCATATTACATGAATGCGTTGACCGTATTGGATGAAGACACCCTAGATATTTGGGCACCTGAGAATACACTAGTGAATGGTAGTTTCGAAGAAAACCATGCAGCAGATGGCAACGATTGGCAGGTTTTACCTGACCACTGGTTAGGCTATCCAAGTATGGATGCAATGACTGTTGCAATGACAGGTGAGACGATTGTTTACACGAACCAAGTCTTTGAA
>JAOLAV010000044.1 GCA_028338895.1 Fidelibacterota bacterium | reverse complement strand
ATGGAATATTAAGAGCGGGGGAAGCATTAGATACAGCTTATTACGATACAACAAATATTGCTGTTTATTACATAGAAAAATCTTATAGGGTTAAATCTGATTCTAACGTTGTGGTTCCTGCGGGCCATCGATCGAGTTTATCGGTTCCAGCTAAAGATACAACATTTACGGATTGTTTTAGAGTCACCCAAACGACTACTATGACAATGGTCGGAAGTGGGGTCGATTTTGGGCAGAGGACTGAGTCTTGGTTAGCGAAGGATGTAGGGTTAGTCAAAAGCGAGGTTTATATAAGATGGACAGAACACCCATATGATTCTGATTATACGCAAAATGGTAGCTACCTTGATGAGTCAAATCAAGCCTGGATTGGTTTGAATCGCATTGAGCTGAATGCCGTAGAGATTCAGCAATCAAATAATGTTCTAAGGAGAATAACTCAGCCAGTTCATTCTTTGGAACTTAAAAATCTCGGAGAAAATCAAAACTTTAATTTTGATCCATTCTACATTAATACTCAACATGGAATTCACACTATTGATCTAAGGGAGTTAAGTCAGTGAGCTTCTTTATGCGTTATTTCTTATTAGGGCTTTTATGCGCACCTTTATTGCTTGCCGGAACAGATGGTACAATTAGAGGTAAAGTATCTGATGTTGATGGGAATCCGTTGCCTGGGGCTAATATTTATGTACCTGCAGTCGGGATAGGTGCTGCAGCAGGAGGCGATGGCGGTTATATTATTTTAAACATACCTGTTGGGGATTATGATATAGTTGTTCAGATGATGGGATATCAAAAGCAGACTATGGCTGGTGTTAACGTCATGATGGATCAAACTATCTGGCTTAATTTTAAGCTTCCAATTGCTGCTGTCGAGGGTGAAGCTGTCCAAGTCTTAGGTCAAAGAGCGCTAGTTGAGAAAGGAACAACCTCTAAGAAAATTACGATTGATAAAGATGCTATTCAGTCTCTACCGATTCGAAATCTTTCCGAATTATATACTCTCCAATCGGGCGTTGTAAAGGTTGAAAGTCGAAATAAGTCTGTACCAGATCATGAAGAAAGAGGTATAGAAGAAATTCATGTAAAGGGTGGTCGATCTGGCGAAATTGCTTATATGATGGATGGTATGTACCTTAGGAACCCTATCTTCGGCTCTATCGGATCTGGAACCCGGCTGAATATGTTTGCCGTTAAAGAATTTGACTGGCAGCCAGGTGGGTTCAACGCAGAGTATGGCGATGCTCAATCGGCTGTTTCAAATTGGCATACCGCTTCGGGTGGTGAAAAAATAGAATATCATTTTAAGTGGGAAACTAGTTCTATCGGTGCTTTCTTAGACGGGGATGATGACGAGAGTATTAATTATGATCTGAATCGTGGCTACACGGACTACAACTTTGGAGTTGGCGGTCCGATCATAGGTATTCCTCGCTTAAATTTTTGGGTCTCAGGTCAATATACTACACAAGATAAATATAGTGTTTATGAATTTGATGACAAGACTTTTCAAGGTGCTAAATATTTTTTAAATCAAGGAGATCTAGATGAGGATCTGCTGAGACAAAATAAACAAAACTTAGTTTATCCTTGGGATGATCAGTCAGGTTTTAGAGGCTTTGGTTTTGATAATACTTGGGATGTTTTTGCTAAATTAAGTTATAAGCCTAGTAGTAAAATTCGGTTCCATGCTTCATACTGGCTGGTAGAGAACCATAGGCAGGCTTTTAACCCTAGATATTTATATTGGGATGAAGGTCGAAACGAGCTTTTTCGTGATACTGAAAGGATCAACCTTGAGCTGAATCAATCATTGTCTCAAAATACGTTCTATACTTTGCGATATTCAAGATTTCAGCAGGATCAATTTCAAGGAGTTAGGTGGAGAGATAATGATGAGGATGGTTATCCGAATTGGTTCGAATGGCGTCATCCTGCGGGTTATAAAGATATTTCAGATGCTGAAAATAAGTATGTTGTGCCGTTTTCAATTGGCGAGGATGGTGACACGATTAGATATACAAACATTGATGAAAGAAGTGGCTGGCATCATGGGGCCGCTCCAGGTCTTTGGAATTGGGAGTTGGCTGAAGAATTTGATGATTTAAATGGGAACGGAATTTGGGACTCAGGCGAAAATTTCGAGGATTTCAATAATGATAATGTATGGAATGGTCCGGTATTAATTAAAGAGTTGATGAATCGTGATGGCTCATATTGGTTGGAGCCTGAGATGTATGAGGACTCCGAGCCTTTTTATGATTATTCGAGCGTTGATCTATTGTGGCAAAATGTTCCTGGATATTATGGTACTCCTAATAATTTGAGTTTTCTATCAGGCCGCTTAAATCCTTATTATTACATGCCCGATGTAACTGGTGTTGCTTGGGACGAAGGGAGAGCTTTTGGCGGACATGATACTTTTTATGCTAGCTCAACTGCGATCACTGATGAAGTTAGGTTCGATATTACTAGTCAGCTTACGGATAAGTGGAAAATCCGTGTTGGTCTAGATTATAAGTCTCACAAACTAAATTTTTATGAAGTAAAAGACCCTTGGTTGGGGGCTGGTGCCAAAGTACAAACCTTTGCTGAGTATTGGCAAGATACTGGGCCAGATGGGTTGATTCTTGGTGATGAGGGTTATGAAACCGCAGATGCTGGTGAGAATAATGGCCGGTGGGATAGTGGTGAGAACTTTACAGATGCTAATAGTAATGGAAAATGGGATGACTTCCGTGAGCCTGAAGAATTTTCTGCTTATTTTCAGAATGTTTTTGAAGTCCCTTGGATGGTGATAAACTATGGTGTCCGAGTAGATATGGTTCATTATAATTCACAGGTATGGTCTGATACGTTGGGGCGTTTTAGTCCTGGTCGACCATGGTTCTATTCTGATCTGAATGATAACGATTTATGGGACAAGGGCGAAGCTGCTTCAGATTTAGCCGGTCTAGCAAGGCAAAAAATATTATTAAAGAACTCTAACTGGGCATATAAAATTAGCCCAAGAATTGGTTTTAGTCATGTTATAACAGATAAGTCTACATTTACTTTTAATTATGGTCTTTATTATCAAAATCCAGTTTATCAAAATGTTTATTTAAACACAAATAGCTTAGAAGATCCTGAAGCTTTATTTGAAGAGGGGGAAGGTGCTGTCGGTAATGCAACGATGAGTGCTCAAAGAACTCAGCAATATGGAGCTAGCTTTAATGTTCAGGTTGGAGAAAACTGGGCTTATTCTATTGGGGCTTGGGTTAGAGATATGGACCAGTTAACGAGATACACCCAAGAGCGGTCTGGTGTTTATCAGTATAGTGTCGCTTCTAATGGGGATTATGGTTCGGCGAAAGGGTTGGACCTCACGATAGATTGGAGATGGTTGTTATTTGGATCGCAGTTTCAGTATACATATTCTGTAGCAAAGACAAATAGTGAGTACGCATGGGCTAGTATAAGTGGCCAGTATGTAGATGCTCCAAGTCAAGAAAATTTAGCTTATTATGACAGGCCTCATGATTTGACTTACTATTTTTATACTTTTCTTCCTTTTGGTGTCCAAGCTGGTTTAACAGCTTTTTATCAGAGTGGTTATCCTTACACGCCTATTATCTTTAAGGGGAAGGATCCAGCTGAAGATTTGAGGCAGCCAAACTCGAAAAGAGGCCCTGCGTATAAAAATGTTAATCTTTCATTTTCGAAATACTTTAAAGCCGTGGACCATAAAATTGCGGTTGGCTTAAATGTTTTTAATATTCTTGATATTAGAAATGCCTATGACATATGGCCTTTAACAGGCAAAGCAGATGACCCTGGTACTTATTACACGGACTTTGTAGGTTTGCCTGGTACAGATCCAAATGGTGTTGGTGTGCAGGCTGACAAGTCTTCAGCTTATTATGACCGTCCTTGGAGGCTATCCTCTCCAAGAGAAATTAACTTTTTTATACGTTTGGATTTTGATTGATGATTATGAGAAAAATATATTTTAGTCTATTAATGCTTTCAGTTCTATTTTCTAAAGATGGTAGTTTGAAAAAATCTAGTAATGTACCGACTGACCCATTTAAAAGGAGTGCAGTTGCTAAAATAGGAGATAATCCTTTTCCAACTAATCCAATGAGCGATAGAGCTAAAGGATTTGTTGACCAAGGAAGGGTAAAAGCTGCTGTTACAAACTATGGTAGCTTTATCAATTGGGATACGCACCCTTCGGGTATTTGGGGTGATTATTCTTATTTACCGGCGGTATCATTTATTGGTGCTGTTCCTGGATATAAAACTACCGCTAGTTTCTCATGGGAAAACTTAGAGACAATTGTTGACTCTGAAGGTGTGCCCGTTTATGGCCTCTGGGAGTCTGGTTCTGCTTATGATTCTTGGTATCCATCAAATGGTGATACAACCTTTAAAGGACTAGTCTTTGATTTAGGCAATGATAATGGATCTTATAATCCTGATAATGAAAAATTTTCAGTTGAGAATATCACTGGTGAAAAACAATTCTATTTTAACCACGAAGATCGAAAAATTATTCTGACTTCTAGCGGTATTTCAGACCCAAATAAAACAACCGCTAAAATCGGTTTTATTTATCCTTGGGCTTTAAGGCCCGCGATGATTAGCAGGGAAGATCAATTTGATTTTTATGACTATGGTCCTGATCAAGAAGAGTGGACGGAAGATGATAATTATATATATTATGGTGCTAATGCTGCAGAGTCGCACTTTATAGATACGGATTACAAAACGGACTGGCATGCTTCGACAATGTCGAGGACAAACTCCCATCAAACTGAGTTTAATTCTAGTGATGTTTTCGAATCTACTCCATGGGTTTCGGGTGATGATACTTATCCTGTTTTAGCTCATTCCGCTTATTCTGATACATGGCCTATGCAATTAAACCTTGCTACTGGTGAGATGGACTCTTTTTGGCCTGGGGCATGGTCTCAGGACTACAATATTAATCTGCCGGGTTGTTCGCAGTCTAGAAAAGATTCAGATTGTTGGGAAGAGGTGCCAGGAAGGTTCGTTTCGGATATGGATGTCTATATGGAATTCGATGATAGATGGTCTCATAGGGCAAACAATGTGAACACTAATGATGAATATGAGCAGTCAGGATATCCTATGGGGCTTAAAGTTAGAGCAACCGCACACTCTTATGGTGTCTCTTATGCTGAAGATATTATGTTTGTTACTGTAAACGTACGAAATGAAAGTGGTGATTGGTGTGCAGAGGATGAAGATGGAAACCCTGTCCTTGATGCGAACGGTGTTCAAGAATGTGGTGAAGCCATGATTATGCCCGATGGTACACAGTTAAATGGAGGCAAAGGATTTAACTACAGTGGAATGTCGCTTGGATTCTATATGGATGCAGATGTTTTAATGGGTGACTGGGATGGCTATAATTCCGGTCTTCATTCAAATGATGATGATTTTATGAAGTATTACTGGGAAAATTTCGAGGTTAATAACGAAAGAATGTTAATTAGTATGGCCATGATCGGAGACCATGATGGTATTTCTGGTGTGGCTGGTTATACGCTTGATGAACCTTCTGCTGGATCCCATCCAGGTAATAACTTTGGAGTTGTGGCCACTCAGTTGTTGGATTCTCCGAGGGCAACAGACCCTGTGGATTTAGACCAGGATGGTACAATTGATATCTTCCCCGGAGAGCCATTGAAAATGACAGATTGGCATTGGGTTGATTGGTATCAAAGACCCGGTGTTGTTTCACCAGAATCAAATTCTAGTAGCTGTTATGCTGGTTCTGAAGGGTGTCCTGTTGCTGTTAATAAAGAAGAAATTTTATATAAATTAATGGTCGGAGATACATCAAATCTAAGCGAAGGGGAGAAAGCATGGCATTTTCATACTCCGAATCCAGGAACCGATAATGACGATGAATTGAATCCTCACTTTGATTCTGTTGAAGGCTTAAAGTTGGAGTCTGTTTATGGTCGAGATCCTGAAGGGCTTGATTGTGTTCTCATAATGAGTTGTGGTCCTTTTGATTTACCTGTTGGTCGAGAAGTGCCATTCTCTTTTAGTATCATTTTTGGCCAAACAGAAGAAGATCTAATTAATAATGCAAGGTTTGCTCAAGTCATGTATAATTCGAGGTATCAAGGTTTTACACCACCGTCAAGACCAACGGTGCATTCTGTCACCGCGCAGGGTGAGGCTAAGATCTACTGGAATGATGAAGCCGAATCATCAAGGGATGTTGTAACGGGGTATTCTGATTTTGAAGGATATAAAATTTATAAAAGTGTTGACGGTGGGAACTCATGGGGAAATCCTGAGGATATGATCTATGATACAGATGGGATTTTTGCTGGATGGAGACCTTATCAGCAATTTGACTTAACCGCAGAAGAAGACTCTTTGCATTGTGTTTATTCAAAAGATCTCGATTGTTCAAAAGATCTACGTCGTGGGCATTCCATAAATGGTCAGGATCCATATTTCCCTTGGTTTAATTTAGGCTCTGACACGGGATTTGAGAGTATCAAGTTCGATACCGTAATCAACGGTGATAGTATGTCCTATATGTTTAGCGATGCTAACGTAATTGATGGTTTGGAGTACACATATTCTGTTGTTGCTTATGATATGGGTGTCGAGCCGCCATTTCAGGTTAGCTACAATGATGCAGGTGCGGGGCAGTATGTTATGAAGGTGGATACGAATTTTTCTAATCCGGATCAATGGGCTAATCCTGAAGGGTATGCATCTATTGAAAATTCGAAGGGAACAACAGTTTTAGATCGGAATTTTGTCCAGGTATACCCAGGTGTTAAGCCTGCTAGTTCCTTAGGAAGTGTAAGCGTTGTACCTAATCCATACAAAGTTAATTCAGGATTCAAGGAGTCAGAGCATTCTAGGCAGGTAAGATTTACGAATCTTCCAGCTAGTTGTATTATTAAAATTTTCACTCTAACTGGTGAATCTGTTGCGACGATTAATCATACCAATGAAGAATCGGGCAATGCTTGGTGGGATATGAGGTCAATGAATAATCAAGAGATTTCTCCTGGGCTCTATATTTTTTATG
>JAOLAV010000043.1 GCA_028338895.1 Fidelibacterota bacterium | reverse complement strand
GGAACTCCTTACGGTTCAGCCACAGATATAAATGGTAGTTATTATATACTTCAAATTCCACCCAGTAGTTATAACGTTAAAATTTCAATGATAGGTTATCAGACTCTGATCTTGAAAAATGTCAGAATTAGAGTTGATCTTACTACAACTGTTAATGGAAAACTCCGTGAAAGCGCCGTCGGATTAGATGAGATTATAGTTCAAGCAGACAGGCCAATGATTCAAACGGATGTAACTTACTCGCAAGCAAATATAAGTAGTGAAGAAGTTGACATGCTTCCAGTTGAGGAATTTGAGGATATTCTATCTTTACAGGCAGGAGTCGTAACCACTGGAGGTGAAATTCATGTTCGCGGTGGACGAGGTGGCGAAATTTCATATATGGTTGATGGCATAACTGTTACAGACCCATACAATTCAGGTATGTCAGTAGAAATTGAGAATAATGCAATTCAAGAACTTCAATTTATTAGTGGAACTTTTAATGCCGAATATGGACAGGCTATGTCCGGAATTGTTAATATCATTACAAAGGATGGTGACTATTCGAAATTTTCTGGAAACTTTTCGAGTAGTATAGGTGATTATTTCCCAGGAAAAACAATTTCTTCAGAATCACTATTCCCTGAGGCAATAAAAGTTAATTGGAATAATATTTCAGATCTTAAAATTAATTTTGAAGGACCTATTTTACCTGGGAAGATTTCATTCTTTGCTTCTGGTCGTAAAAAAAATAGTGATGGTTACCTTTATAGTGAGAAGATTTTCCATCCCAATTCATATCAATGGTCAGAAACATCTAACATGTACATAATTAATCCTGAGATTGGTTTGGGTAATAACTTTGTTCCGGTGGATAGTCTTTGGCCAGCGAATACCTACCAAGATAGTTTGAGATTCATAATAGATACCCTTAGAAAACAAGAATCCTTTGATCACGTACCGGTCAATTGGAGCAACCAAACATCTTATCAAACAAAAATTAGTTGGCGTTTAAACCCTAAATTTAAAATTGGATATAATAGGATTTTTAGTGAAACAGAATCACAAAGCTATTCGCATGCTTATATCTGGAATCCTGATGGTATGCCATTCTCCTATAATACGAGAGTTGGAGATATTATGCGTGCTGATATATCTATTAATCAGTCTACATATGCTAACGTCATGTTCTCTAATTCAATTAATCATTATAGGACACACCTCGACCAAGATAAAAACTTTTATAAAAAAATAGAAAATCTTTCTTTTGGTGATTGGGGCTTTTCTGAAGACAATATTCTTGACACTCTGTTATATAATACAGATCCTAGAATTTTCGATTATGCCACAGGTAATAATTTTGAAGTTGGCGGTAAATATATGGACATTTATAATCGAAAATCTGATGTAAAAACATATAAAGCTGAACTAACTAGTCAGGTAAATGCATCGCATCAGTTAAAATTTGGTGCTGAGTTAAGAAATACAATTATCACGATGAATGATATTTCAGTTTTAATGGCTGCATACACCCAAAACTATCCAATTATTGCTTCACCTGAGAATAATACAATTCATGACTCATTCCAATCCATGATTAACCCCTTTAATGGAGACAAATTGAAAGGTCGTACTCCACTTGAATTTTCTTTTTATCTTCAAGATAAGATAGAGAGTGACGATATGGTTGTGAATCTTGGTGCTCGGTATGATTATTTTGATTCTAAGTTTTGGGTTTTAAATGATTCTGAAGACCCTAATTATTTATCGCCTGTTAAGCCAATAAATCTGTTTAAAGACCTTGATGAAGATGGAAGTATTTCAGAGGATGAAATGGTCAATAGTAACAGAAGAACAGAAGAATCGAGATTAGATTCAAATGCATATGGAGATCCTTGGTATAGAAAATCTAAACCAAAAACTCAAGTAAGTCCGAGGTTCGCTCTAGCTTTTCCAATCACGGATAAAGGTTACCTTCATTTTTCATATGGTCATTTTTTCCAAAACCCTAATTTTAGCTATATATATAATAATCCTGAATTTGAGGTGCCCGCAGCATCTGGAGTCAATTCAACAATGGGTAATGCCGATATGGAACCACAAAGGACAACGCAATACGAAGTTGGATTTTCACAGCAAATAGGGCGTGATATTGGTATTGAAGTAACTGGATATTTTAAAGATATTAGAAATCTCAACTCTACACAAATAAAAAACTCTTTTATTGCTGGAGATAGATATGGTCTTTACGTAAACAAAGACCATGCAAATTCTAAAGGTTTAACCGTTGCGCTATCTAAAAGATCAAAGAAAGATATTTCAGGTAATATTGATTATACTTATTCTATATCAGAAGGTAATGCCTCTGATCCAACAGCAGCATTTTATGATGAACAGTCAGATATTGAACCAGAGAAAATGCTAGTTCCTCTCGATTGGGATCAGAGACACACTTTAAACGGTACCATGACCTATCACCCCACAATAACTTCTGGCGTTAGTTTTGTTTTAAACTATGGAAGTGGGTTTCCATATACAACAACCAATACTTCTGGTCAAAGAACATCCTTTGAAAATAATGGAAGAAAGCCTGCTACCTACAATATGGATATGAGAAGCTATTATAATTTTTCTATTTCAAAATCAATTCAAGTTTCTGCTCATATTAACGTTTATAATATTTTTGATATAAGAAATGAGTTAACAGTTTATAGTGATACAGGTCGATCAACCTATTCCTTAACACCTACTTATACTCCTCAGTATAGTGGCCCTATGCTTAATAATCTAAATGAATATCTTGTTGTCCCAACTTATTACTCACCGCCAAGACAAATAAAAATTGGTTTATCTTTTTCTTTAAAATAATATGACAAAATTTTTACAAATTTCTTTTATTTTGATATCTTTTGGTATTTCGAATAATTACCCAGACAAAAGATACCATAACCCTGAAAATAGTTCCATGATTCCGGCTGAGATTCTAGGAAGAAATGATCGGAAATATGCTGACCAGTCAGGAAATCGTGTTTTATGTAGGTTTTACAACCAAGGTTCTATCGGTGATCAATCCAGTAGTTTTTCAGGTGTTTATCCAATAGGGTCTGGTCATTCTTATATCTGGGAATTTTCACCTGTTGTAGCCGCAAGTGTTGTAGACACAAATGGCAATAGAAAACATATTGTTTCCGATGGAATTAGAGGACTCTCTGATAATTCCCCTGAAGGTACTCCTTGGACATTTGAACCACTTTCAGGATATGCGAATCCTAATCAAGAAAATCTTGCTATGAGCGACAATATGAATTCTTGGCCTAGTTCATGGCCAAATAAGCCAGATGATTGGTCCGGTCAATGGAATGGACAATACGGGAAATATGTTCGAGCTGACCAAGAATCATTTTATGTCATGGATGACTTTTTCAATAGTGAATTTGAATTCTGGCCAGATAATAATGATAAACCTGAAACAGCTCTATCAGATCCAGATGAAAATCGTAGAGGGTTAGGTCTTCAAATTGAGTCTAGAGGATATCAGTGGAATCATCCTGCTGCCGAAGATATTGTTATTGTTACTTATTGGATCACAAATATTGGCTCAAATGTACTAGATAGTGTTGTTTTTGGTATGTATGGTGATGCAGATATTGGAGGTTCAAGCGATTTTAGCGACGACGACGCTTGGTTTGATACAGAAAATGATATGGTTTTTCAGTGGGATCATGATAATTGGAGTTCCTCTTATGGTGGTTTTAGACCTGCTTATTTCGGTTGGAGTTTTTTAGAATCTCCAGGTAATCCTCATGATGGTATTGATAACGATGAAGATGGAATGATCGATGAAAGTCAATTTGATGGAATTGATAACGATGGTGATTGGGATGTTGAAATGGATGATATTGGTTCAGATGGTTTATCCGAGTTTAATTATAATTATATAGGACCAGATGAAGATGGAACAGAAGGCAATGGTATACCAGATGTTGGCGAACCTAACTTTGAGATTACAGATAATGATGAATCTGATCAGATTGGACTAACAAGCTTTTATTCTGCACCGTATCCAAGTGTCTATCCTTCCAATGATGAAGTGATGTGGGGTCAATTATCTCCAGGATTATTTCAAGTACCTTCTCAGGAAGTTGATCAAACGTTTTTATATGGTTCTGGTTATATAAGTCTTCAACCAGGAGAAAAGAAAAAATTTGCGATAGCCATGGTTTATGGGGAAAATATGGCCGATATACTTCGGAATACGAATACCATGCAAAATATTTACGATAACGATTACAGTTTTGCAAAACCACCTCTGAAGCCAACTATGACTGCTGTTCCTGGTGATAATAAAGTAACTCTTTATTGGGATAGTTTCTCTGAAAAATCATTAGATCCTATATATGGCAAAGATTTTGAGGGTTACAGAGTTTATAGAAGTACAGATCCCGGTTTTATTGATTCTTATACTATAACAGATGCTTTCGGAAATATAACTTTTAAAGAACCAATTGCGATTTTTGATCTTGATAATGGACTTCAAGGTCCTCATCCGATAGGGTATAATGGTGTCCAATTTGATATGGGTGAAGATTCTGGATTAAAATATATATATACCGATTCCAATAATGTCATTAATGGTCAAAAATACTATTATGCTGTAACTGCATATGATAAAGGATATGACCTTGATTTTTATGAAAATCAGATTTCCCCAAGTGATAACCTTCAACCGATTGCACCATCAGAGTGTTCTATAACTCTTGATCTTGACTATAAAGGTAATGTAGTTAGTCTCAGTGAGAATGCTGCCATTGTGGTTCCTAATTCTGAAGCTCTTGGATACATTCCACCTAATTTTGTAAATGAAGGTCAAAGGTTTATCAGTCATGAAAAGGGTTACGGATCAGGAAATATAATGATTGATGTAATTGATCCTTTTGCCGTTAAAGATAGTATCGAATATCAGGTCATTTTTGATACACTAGATACTGGTGAAGACATTGCTTTTAGTGTAAGAAATCAAGAATTAATATTAGAAATATTAGAAATTAATAGTGACAGCAGTGCTTATGCATCTCATAATAAGATTGATTTAAGAACAATTGTAAATTCATATATTGTTAATGATTCCACTTTTTTAGATACCACTCATTCTATACTAGTAACAAATTCTATTGGTGATATAGAATATAGATATGGTAATGATTACTCAGTCAATCCATCCGTTGGTAGCTTTTACATTAAAAATTCAGATTTAATTAACGCAGGTGAATTTGCTGTTAGTTACCGCTATTTACACCTGAGTAAACTAGAATTAATGAATGGTGAACCAAACAACCCAATATTCGATGGAATGAAAATTATTATAAAAGATGATGAATATGACCTAAATGAGGACTCTACTGGTTGGATAATAGGAGATTGCAATTATAGTCTTTTAGCGATGAATGTTTCTAGATTTTATCCTGCAGACTTTGAGTTGCAATTTGAAGGAAATATTGGAGACTCTATAACCTCAGATGCTTTTGGAACAAGTGTACCTTTTAGAGTGAAAAATATTACTCATGATGATGTTCCTCCATTTAGAATCTCTGATTTTGATCAAGACGGATCTTGGGATCCAGATGAATCTATATCTATACGTCCATATGGAGCTGTTCAAGATGGACCTCTTATTTCAATACGATTCAAACAAGATTCATTATCTATATCTGAAACCACTTTTTATGATACGAGCTACACAGAATCAGACACCTTATTTACACAAACATCAATTTATGATACTACATATTTAGTTGTTATAGATCCTGTTATAGGAGATGTTTTTCATATTGAAATAGATAGACCATTCTCTACAAATGATATTTTTAGTTTTACATCGGTTTCTTCAAAAATAAGTAAAGACTTAGTCTCAAATGACCTTGAATCTATTGCGGTCGTTCCAAATCCTTATATTGTGGCAGCATCATGGGAGTCTCGTCATCAATATGAATCCGGAAGAGGCCCTAGGAAAATTGATTTCATCAATCTACCAGGAATATGTACAATCAAAATCTTTACTTTGTCTGGATACTTAGTAACAACCATTCATCACAATGAAGTATTTGAAAATGGATCGGAATCTTGGAATCTATTATCTCGAGATAATCTAGATATTTCTTATGGTGTTTATCTTTACCATGTCGATGCACCTGGGATTGGTGAAACAACAGGTAAGTTCGCGGTTGTTAAATAATGAAATTTAGCAACCTAATACTTCTTATTATCTTGTTTAACATCGCGTATAGTCAGAATAATGTAGCGACTACTTCAGCTGCATTTCTAGAGATTGGACCAGGTGCAAGATCACTTGGAATGGGTAGTGCGTATGTATCGGTAGCGAATGATGCTAGCTCTCTATATTGGAATCCAGCTGGTATTGTAAATGTTAAAATGGCAGAGTTTCAAACATATTACTCTCCTTGGCTTGTGGATACAAAATATTATTATGGAACGGGTATCTTTCCAATGGGGAATTATGGTACACTTGGCTTCTCTTATACTGCTGTAACAATGGATGAAATGATGGTTCGAACAGTCGAAAACCCAGAACCGAATAGTTATGGAGAAAAATTTAATTCTGGAAATCTTTCCCTTGGTATTGCGTATGCAAAAAACCTTACCGACAGATTCTCTTTTGGTCTCCAAACTAAATTTATCCAAGAAAGTATATGGCAGATGAAAGCGCAAGGGCTTGCTGTTGATATTGGGACTTTATTTATTACAAAGCGTAACATAAGAATTGGGATGAGTATTTCAAACTTTGGTGGTAAAATGGGAATGGAAGGGATTAACACCCTTGTAGATATAGATATAGATGAAAATATATATGGAAATAATGATAGAATAGATGGTTACTTAGATTCCAAAAGATGGCCTTTACCTTTATTATTTAGATTTGGTCTAAGCCGAGAGTTTCAGTTCGGTAATCAAAAAATAATAATTGCATCTGATGCTATTCATCCAAATAATAACCCAGAATATTTAAATATTGGTCTAGAATACAGCATTGCCGAAATGGTCTATTTAAGATTAGGTAAATCTCATTTGGGGTATAAACAACTTTTTCAAGATGAAAATGACAAAGAATATACTACAAGTCCAGAGCATGGGATTTCTGGAGGAGTC
>JAOLAV010000042.1 GCA_028338895.1 Fidelibacterota bacterium | reverse complement strand
GTACCATTTATTTATTGGTATTTAAAAAAAACAAAGACTTATCTCTTTTTAACTTATTTATTGCGATTATTTCCATTATTGTATATCATTTTTTTGAGGGTATCCGCTGGCAGTTTAATTTTGCAATATTTATTTTACCGTTACTTTATATAAGATTAAAAATATCAAATCAAAAAAATACGGTTTTTTTTGACCGTATTATTTTTTTCTGCTTTTTTTTAGCATTTATAATCCCTTATTTAGTACCTGTTTTTAATTTACCAGCTCCCCGTGGTAAATATAATATTGGCACAGAATCTTTTCATTGGGAGGATTTAAATAGAAAAGAATGGTTTACAGAAGAAGATAATAATGACCTGCGAAACCTTATGGTTCAGGTTTGGTACCCCTCGAATATTGAATTGGATAAAAAAAAGGAGAATTATATCGACGATATTATCTTACGATCAGAGACTATGGCTGCCGCCGCAAAGATACCTTCTTTCTTCCCAAAACACCTTCGTTATATAAATAGAAATAGCTATCAAAATATAGCTCCTGCTAATTTAAAAAATAAATTCCCAATACTTATTTTTTCACATGGAATAACTAGTTCTAGACATTTACATCAAACTCTTTTTGAACACCTATCCAGTAAGGGGTATGTTGTTGTTGCTCCAAACCACAGCTATGATGCAAACCTAACAATCTTTCCCAATAAAAAAATTGCGAATTATAGATCGGAGATTACAGGTCACCCCGATAGTTTAAATATTAGAAGACAACAAATGAAGACAAGAGCTTTAGATATTGTTTTTATAATTAATCAATTAGAAAAAATACAATCTTCAAAAATAAAATCAAGGCTTAATGGTCTATTAAACCTTGATAAAGTTGCTATAGCAGGGCATTCTTATGGAGGAGCAACCGCAGTTTTAGCTTCAAAAATAGACAATCGTATAAAAAGCTGTTTACTCCTCGATGGTTGGTTTAGCCCTCTTCCAGACTCTGTTATTTCTTCAGGTTTAAATATACCTTTTTTTTGTGTTGGTCGACCATCCTGGGAGGGATCCGATTATCCCAAAAATTATTTAAAACTAGACGATCTAATACAATCTTCGTCAAACACTAGAAAAAGTATCTTTATCAAAAATAGTTTGCACTTAGATTTTACCGACATTCCTCTATTTTCACCCATAATAAACTATGTCCTAGATGTAAGCTCGAACCCGGTTCAAATTTCAATTACTTTAATAAATGACTTAACATTTTTATTTCTTGAACAAAGTTTATTTAAAACAAGTAACGAAGATTTAGATAAGCACCTTTTGAATGAGGCTATTATTGTTAATTAAAAAGACTTTTAGAATTGCATTCGGTCTACTTTTAGTAATTATTGGTATTATTGGAGGCCTTATACCAATATTTCAAGGCTGGGTGTTTGGAATTCCTGGGCTTATCATTCTTTCTGATTATTTCCCTCCACTTAAAAAAACAGTACATTGGGCAAGGAATAAATATCTAACAAAAAAAAATTAAAAAAGTCATTATTGGCATTTTTTTAGATTTTGATTCACTTTAATTTGTCGCTCAGTTTTTTTTAATATGAATGTTTTTAACTAATTAAAACAAAAATGTCAATATGGCTCAAATGTCTTCCGATCAATCTAAAATAACAGCAATTGTTGGAGCCCAATGGGGTGATGAAGGAAAAGGGAAAGTAACAGATTTTTTTGCTGGTGAATCCGATTATGTAGTCAGATTCCACGGTGGAAATAACGCCGGTCACACAATTATTGTCGAAGGCAATACTTTTAAGCTTCACTTAATTCCATCGGGAATAGTTTATGGTGAACCAATGTCTATTATTGGTAATGGAGTCGTTGTAGATCCAAAGGCCTTGCTCGATGAAATCGCGTATGTCAGGGAAAAAGGTATTGAGCCGAAACTAATGGTTAGTGATAGAGCCCATGTTATTATGCCATATCATATTGCGCTTGATGGTGCACTTTCAAGTCATCAAGGAAATCTCGCAGCAGGAAGCACAAATAGAGGTATTGCGCCAGTATATGCCGATAAGATGTTTCGCAATGGAATACGAACAATAGACTTGTTAGAACCAGATGTTTTACATGAGAAACTCGAAAAAGGTTACAAGTTTGCAAAGGGATTAATAGAAAAGTCCCTAGAGCAATCTTTAGATATAACAATTGAAGAAATTTTTGAAACATATATTGAATATGGAAAATCTTTAGCTCCCTATATAAAAGATACATCAGTGGTGCTATATAATGCCTACAAGAATGGTAAATCTATTTTATTTGAAGGCGCTCAAGGTATTAGCCTTGACGTCGACCACGGTGTATATCCTTATACAACGTCATCCAATACTGCAGCAGGTCATATCTCTACAGGAACTGGAGTTAGCTTTCTTAAAATTGACAGAATCATCGGAGTCGTTAAAGCATATATAAGCCGCGTAGGAGAAAGCCCACTGCCTTCTGAAATACATGGTCAAGAAGCCGAATCTTTACGTGAAAAAGGTGGAGAATATGGAACAACAACAGGTCGACCACGCCGCGTTGGCTGGTTAGATCTGGTTCAAGTTAGGCAAGCAGTTAGAGTAAATGGATTAACAGAGATAGCACTTACAAAGCTAGATATTTTAGATGGTTTTAAAGAACTACCTGTCTGTATCGCATATAATATTAATGGAAACCACATAAAAGAAATGCCCGCAAGTCTAACACAATATCGCACAGCTGTTCCAGTATACAAAACGCTTCCGGGTTGGGATTCAATTCCTGAGAATATATGGGATAAGGGATACGATGATTTCCCGCAAACTCTAAAAGACTATATTTCTTTTATAGAAAAAGAAGTTAATTGCCCTGTTAAAATAGTTTCGGTTGGCCCTCAGCGCCATGAAACAATTATAAGGTAATGGCTTTCACAAAGGAGATTGCTGATTTCAGTGATCTAAATGATCAAGAAATACAGAGAAAACTAAAAAACCTCAATATATCCCTCACTCCAGATGAGGTGAAAAAAATTCAACATAAAATGCTTGGTCGTGCGCCTTCCATAGCAGAGTTAGTTTTATTTTCTATCCAGGGCTCCGAACACTGTAGCTATAAAAGCAGCCGAAAACATTTAAAACAATTTACGACAGAAAGTCCAGATGTTATTCTAGGAGCAAAAGAGGATGCTGGTGTTATTGCAATCACCAAAGACAATAACGGTAAACGTTGGTGTATTGTTATGAGCCATGAATCACATAACCATCCTTCCCAGATTGTACCTTATGAAGGAGCTGCAACCGGTGTTGGTGGCAATGTCAGAGATGTTATGTGTATGGGCGCCGAAGTAATCGCATGTACAGATTCTCTACGTTTTGGTGAGATAAAAAAAAATAAAACAAAGTGGATTCATGATGGTGTAGTTTCAGGTATTGCAGGATATGGGAACCCATTAGGAGTCCCAAATATTGGCGGTGATTTATATTACAATAAAGGGTACAATGACAACTGCCTTGTCACTCTGGTAACACTCGGAATTGTACGAGAAGACAATATTATCCATTCCTATGCTCCAAAAAATGCAGATGGCTTTGATTTGATTTTAATTGGAAAACCAACCGACAATAGCGGTTTTGGTGGTGCTAGTTTTGCATCAGTAGAATTAGAAGAAGATAAAAAAGAACAAAATAAAGGTGCAGTCCAAGAGCCAAACGCTTTTTTAGAAAGACACCTTTTAAAATCGACATATGCATTGTTTAAGATTTTAAAAGAAAAAGAGCTAATTGATAATGTTGGATTTAAAGATTTAGGCGCCGGAGGTGTTGCTTGTGCAAGCGTAGAACTTGCAGAAACATCTGATTATGGATCTGAGATTTGGATGGATAAAATACATATTGGGATGGAGAATTTGCACTCTTCTGTGTATCTTTGTAGTGAAACACAAGAACGATTTATGTGGGTCTGCCCACCAAATATTAGTCCGTTAATTATAGATCACTATAACAAGACATTTGATCTTCCTGGCGTTAGTCAAGGAGCTCAAGCATCAATCATTGGCAAAATTCGAAGTGATGGTAAATATATTGTACATGATGGAGATGATGAAATTGTGAATGCTCCAGCATCGGAAGTAACAAAAGGATTTTTATATGACCGTCCATATGAAGATCCAAAAAAAGTTTTTAACGAACCAAGACTAAAAACACCTACTGACTTTAATAAAATATTACTAAAAATCATGTCTCATGAAAATATGGCGAGTCGGGAACCAATATATGAAAAGTATGATAAGCAAGTTCAAGGGAGAACAGTTCTCGAATCAGGTCGGGCAGATTCTGGGGTCATGACTCCTTTTAATTCGGGCGAATACCCACCTGAAATACAAAATATTGGTATTGCTTTATCTACAGATCACAACCCTAGGTACGGACTGATTAGTCCTTATTGGGTTGGCGTAAATTCAACTGTTGAAGCCATGAGGAATGTCGCAGCAGTTGGAGCTACACCCCATGCAATCACAGACTGTCTTTGTTTTGGTAACCCTGAAAAGCCAAAGCAAATGTGGGAATTTGTAGAAAGTACTAGAGGAATTGCTGATGCTTGTAATACAATCACTCTAAAAGAGCACCCAAAAAGCTCTACTCCTATTATTGCTGGTAATGTTAGTTTTTATAATGAGTCAAAACTCGGTTCTATTCCACCAAGCCCTATCGTTAGTTGCTTAGGAAAAATAAAAGATGTAGATAATGCAATAACGATGAACTTTCAAAAAGAAGGTTCTCTGATACTCATGATTGGTGATAGAAAAGATGAACTTGGTGGCTCTGTATACTATGATCTTTTTGAGGAACTAGGTGCAAACGTTCCTAAGCCAGACCTTCTAGAAGTGAAAAATCAAATTCACTCACTAACAACCTGTATCGATAAAAAACTTATTTTAGCCTGTCATGATATTAGTGATGGTGGCCTTGCAAGTGCTTTATCTGAAATGACATTTGAAAATGAATTAGGGTGTGAAATTAATTTTATAACTCATCTAGCATCTGAAAAGTTTTTATTTAGTGAAACCGGGGGGTTTCTTCTTGAAATTAATCCAAAAAATTTAGCAGATGTAAAACAAGAGTTTTTTAAAAATAAAATTGAAGCTTTTATCCTTGGGAAAACAACAAAAAAACAATTTATTAAGATAAATAAAGAAATTGATATTGAACTAGAACTTGTTAAAACATCTTGGGATTTGGGCTTAAGAGATAAACTCTAGTTATTGAAGATTAATTAAACTTATTGTTTTAAACCTCTTATTATTTTTTAAGGCAAAACTATATGGTTAAAATAGATTATAAATCAGCAGGAGTCGATATTGATGCTGGTAATGATACAGTTGAAAAAATCAAAAATGATGTAAAGTCTACATTCTCTAAAAATGTTCTAACAGGATTAGGAAGTTTTGGATCTCTTTATGATTTAAAACCATTATTTGAACAGTATAAAAACCCCGTATTAGTCCAAAGTATAGATGGTGTCGGGACTAAAACCATCATTGCACGTAAACTTAAAAAGTTTGATACGATTGGTATTGATCTGTTAAGTGCTTGCGCGAATGATATTCTTGTTATGGGTGCTACGCCTATTACTTTTTTAGACTATATCGCTAACGATAAACTTTTCCCGGAGATCGTTAAAGAAATTGTTTTTGGTATGGTAAAAGCATGTAAAGAGACAAATGTTTCTTTAGTCGGCGGAGAAACCGCTGAAATGCCTGATACATATCTTCCAGGTGAGCATGATCTGGTTGGGGTAATTACAGGTATTGTAGATAAAGATAAAATTATAACAGGAGAACACATCACACCAGGAGATATTGTTCTTGGTCTACCTTCAAGTGGTTTACACACAAATGGGTTTTCGCTTGCGCGAAAAATCTTTTTTGAAATTGGACAATATAGTGTCAATTCTAGAATTGAAGAACTTGAAAAAAATGTTGGTTTGACCTTATTAGAGCCTCATATAAATTACACAAACCATGTATTAAAAGTCCTTGAGAAAAAGATTAACATTAAGGGTATTGCCCATATTACAGGAGGAGGTTTAATTGAAAATATTCCTCGAATTTTACCTCAAGGGTGTGGAGCTGAATTAATTAAGGAAAGTTGGCCAAGTTTACCTGTTTTTGATGTTATGAAAAAAATAGGTAATGTTGATTCTCACGAAATGTTTAGAGCTTTTAATATGGGAATTGGAATGGTTTTTATTTTAGATCCTCAAGATGTTACCTTATTTAAGAAAGCGCTCGAAGGTTTATCTAAAGTCTATGAAATTGGGAAAATTAATAACAAGAAAAGAGTTGTTGAAATCAAATGAACCCAAAAATTGCAATAATTCAATTCCCTGGATCAAATACTGAAAGAGAGACAATCATGGCTTGCCATAGAGTTGGCTTAAATCCTATTGAGTTTTTATGGAACGAAAACGTTCAAAGTTTATCTTCTTTTGATGGATTCATAATCGTGGGTGGGTTCTCATATGAAGATCGTTCTAGATCGGGTGTTCTTGCCGCTCTGGAACCAATTATGATCCAATTAAAGATTGAAGCAAAAAATGGAAAACCTATCTTGGGAATATGTAATGGCGCTCAGATATTAGTTGAGTCTGGATTAATTCCCGGTCTTGGAAATTTTGAACCGGCAATAGCGCTTACAGATAATAAAAGAATAAAAAATAATCATGTTATCGGTGTTGGGTATTATAATACTTGGTCTCATTTGAAAATGGATTCTAGTTCTAACCGCTCCGCGTTCACAAGGCACTTAAAAAAGGGGGATCAAATTTTAATTCCTCTGGCCCATGGAGAAGGTCGTTTTATTATGGATAGAAAGCTCTTAAATGAATTAATAAAAAATGAACAAACTATTTATAGATATTGTGATGAAAAAGGGGAAATCATCGATGAGTTTCCTACAAATCCAAATGGTTCTGTTTATAATATTGCTGCTTTATGTAACCCCCAGGGGAATGTCATGGCAATGATGCCTCATCCTGAAAGGACTGAAAATGGAGACCCTGTTTTTTCATCCTTAAAAGAATTTATTGAAAATAAAAATCCAGTTTTAGATAAAAGTCTGGTTTATAAAAAGCAAAAATTAAAGATCCGGCCTTTTCAATCAAAAATAAATTCAAAAGAATGGGTGATAGATCAAATAATTACAGATAAT
>JAOLAV010000041.1 GCA_028338895.1 Fidelibacterota bacterium | reverse complement strand
AATTATTATAATATTTATACTTTCTATATTATTTGCTTCAGAAAATAATCTTCCTTCCCAACGAACAAGAGATAGAGAAGTTGATATACATCATATTAAGATTAATGTTTCTGTCGATATCATGTCCAAGACAGTCCATGGATATGTTGTCCACACATTGAGCCCATTTAACTCTGCTTTAACTTCTTTTGAACTTGATGCAAGTGACATGAATGTGAGGAGAGTTCGATTAAATAATAAAGATGTTAGTTTTAAGCATAATGGAGAAAAATTATATATTTCTTTAAATAATTCTATCTCATGGGAAGATACTGTAAGTGTGAAGGTTGATTATACTTCGACACCTAAAAAAGGTGTTTATTTTGTCCAACCCGATAAAGTCTATCCTGATAAACCAATGCAGGCATGGACACAAGGTGAAGATACAGATAATCATCATTGGGTACCCTTATACGACTACCCAAATGAACGATCTACTTTTGAAACAATCTTAACTGTAAGTCAGGAATTTAAAGCCGTTTCCAACGGTGAGTTACTGTCTATAATTGTCAATGATGATGGTACACACACATGGCACTGGAAAGAGAACTTTCCGATGGTACCATATTTAATCTCTTTCGTTATTGGTGATTATGTGAAAATTGAAGATAGATATAAGGAAACACCAGTTAACTACTGGGTATACAAAGAAAACGAACAAGAGACTGAGAGATCTTTTGGATTAACCACAGATATGATGAAGTATTTTGGCGAGGTTACGGGCATTGAATATCCATATGAAAAATATGACCAAATTATTATAGATGACTTTATGTTTGGTGGTATGGAAAATATTACTCTAACCCATAATACTGATCGAACTATGTATGATGAATTTGCCTCTCCGGATGTAAGCAGTGAAGGGTTGGTTGCCCATGAATTAGCACATCATTGGTTTGGAGATATGATTACAACTCGAAACTGGGCAAATGCATGGTTGAACGAAGGTTTTGCTACTTATTATTCTCGAAAATATCGAGAAAATAAATTTGGATATGATGAAGGAGAATATATACGTTTTTCTGAAATGAAAAGTTATTTTGCTTCGAATAGAAAATGGAGGCGAGCAACTGTTCAGCACCAGTTCACTGAGTCTATGGATCTTTTTGACGGTCATATTTACGCCAAAGGTAGTTTAATTCTAAATATGTTAAATGACTACCTTGGTGAAGATGCATTTTTAAAATCCATCTATCATTATACAAAAATAAACCAATATAAGAATGTAGAAACAAGTGATTTAAAAAAAGCATTTGAAGAAGTTACTGGGAAAAACCTTGATTGGTTTTTTAAGCAATGGGTTTACGATCCAGGCTTTCCAGAATATGATGTCAGCTGGTCTTACAATCAAAGAAATAGATCCGTGAAGTTGATCGTAAAACAAAAACAAGACTTAGGAATTAATAATCTATTTAAAATGCCTATTGATATTCGTGTGGATGATAAAGTGCATACTATCTGGGTTGAAAATGAAAAATTAGTGTACGAGTTACCAGTCTACGAACGACCAGAATTAATAATTTTCAATGCTGGAATGCGTATACCATGTAAAATTAATTTCAATAAACCTCTTTCAGAGTGGATACTACAGTTAGAAAAAAGTCCACATATTCTAGATAGGATTGCTGCTATACAAGTCTTAAAGACAAAAAAAGGACGTAGGAATGTTGAACTTGCATTATTACAATCTGCAAAATCTGATGGTTTTTGGGGCGTCCGTAAAGAAGCTATTGATGGATTTTCAAAATTAAAATCCAAGCGGTACGCAAAAGAATTGATGGCTCTATCAGAGAATCAAGATAATAGAGTAAAAAGGTCTATATGGAATGCCTTAAAAAATTATAAAGGTAATAAAGAAGTAAGTTATTTTTTACAAAACGTTATTAACTCTGATTTAAAATATTATAGTATAAGCGATGCTTTTCGTGCATTAGTGGTTGTCGATACATTGGCAGCAGGAAAAAAAGTAGAATCTCTTTTGCAGGCGGAGTCACATAATGATGTAATTAGAAAATCAGCCATTTCTTATTTTGGTAGTGTTCTTAAAAATCAAAACTACGAACGATTAAAAGAGCTTGTTGCATATGGTGGGACTACCTGGGACGCAAGACCCGAGGCTTTAAACCAACTATCTAAATATGTGAAAGATAAACCGGCTGCATTAGATATTATAGTCGATCTATTAAAAGATAATTCAAGAAGTATAAGAAGTAATGCAATTCAAGTGATAGGAAAGCATGGTAATAAAAAACATATTGGGTTTTTAGATGAGGTTTTTGCAGAAGATCCAATACTAAGCAGGCAGGTTCGTGCTGCAAAAAAAAATATTTTAGAGGGTAAAAGAAAATCAAAAAAAATAGATACGGATACTGATTATAAAATATTAAATAAAAAAATTGAAGATATTCGAAAAATCATAGAATAGCAAAAATATCATTTTTCTATTAATGAAATAATCTACTTTATGATGTATTTTTTAAGATGAAAAATCACTCTAATGATATACACTGCATACCTAAAATAAACCGTAAAGGTTTAACCTTGTGAAAGCACCATGTCTAATTATAATTGATGTACAGGAAAAATTATTTTCTGTTATTCCTGAAAAAGATAAACTTTTAGAAAACCTATCAATTCTGATTAAGGGGTTTCAACTTTTTAAATTACCTATTCTATTATCAGAACAAGTTCCAGAAAAATTAGGATCTACAATAAAACCAATTAAGTCATTGCTCTCTAATAATAGCCCTATAATTAAGTCCTCCTTTTCATGTGCTTCAGAACCACAGTTTCTTCATGAGACTAATGCACTTACATCTTTTGATGGCTTTGTTCTTGCGGGTATTGAGACACATATTTGTGTCTATCAAACAGAGCGAGATTTAATTCATCGTGGTCATCATGTAGAAGTTGTCGCAGATGCTGTAGCATCGAGAAAGAAGAAAAATAAAAAAATTGCGTTAGATCGTATTCGGAATAACGGTGGCTTTCTTACAACAACAGAAATGATTCTTTTTACGATACAAGGAACGTCAGAAAGTTCCTCGTTTAGAGAGTTATCAAAACTAGTTAAATAGCTTTAATAAAAAAGAATGGAGTAAATATGAGAAAACTAAATGTGATTTTTAGCACCTTAATCTTGCTTGTAGTATTTGGCTGTGGAGAAGAAGCTCTTAATGTTACAATCAGCACACCAACTATACAGTGTGGTATGTGCCAGCGTAATATTGAAATGGGTTTAGCAAATGTAAGTGGAATATCTGGTTCGAAGGTAGATTTAGCCACAAAAGTAACAAAAGTGAGTTACAATAAAGAAAAAATAGATCTCTTGAAAATTGAAAAAGCAATTTCTGATCTAGGGTATCAAGCAAATAAAATGCTGGCAAGTCGAGATGCATATGAAACATTACCTGCATGTTGCAAAGTTGGAGGAATGGAAAAAATATAATAAATAAAAATGCTTTCAAACACATCCAAAATGTGTAATTTTACTTTGTTATACAATAGTATAGGTCTATGAAATTCATAAAAATAATTATTATATCTACTTTGTTCTTTGCTTCTGTTCCTTTTTCGGAATCCACATTTGTTTATGCAAAATCTTCAGAGCAAACCACCAAAAAGAAAAAAAAGAAGAAGTCTTCAAGTAAGAAGAAGTCTTCAAGTAAGAAGAAGTCCTCAAGTAAGAAGAAGTCTTCAAGTAAAAAAAAGAGAAAAAAGAAAAAGAAGAAAAAATCAAGTGATGAAGAAACATTAAAGCCTTCAGACTCTACACCGTTAGATAGTAAAGAAAAGAAAGTGATTCGGTTTAACTCTGCTGCATACGCTGACGAGCTTTTTAACTTAACAGGTGAACTACAAGCCTCGAATAAAGAGCTCGCAAAAGCGACCCAATACTTTTACAATGAAGACCCAATTAAACAACCTGTCGCAATAGAGTCGAAACCTTATTTTTCAAGAAAAGATTTTGAAAATGAAGCAAAATTAAACCCTGATAATTTATACATACAAAGACAGCTGGGGCTGCATTATGAGGCAAATGGAGATTTTAGTAATGCTAAAGAAGTGTACCTTCGAGAAGTTGGTAAAAATCCTGGTAACCCAGATTCGCATTATTTCTTAGGTTCATTGTATGCTAATGTAGGTCAATATCAAAAGGCAAAAAATGCATTTGAAGAAGCTTTGTATATAGAACCAAATCATGGTGCTACGATTGAAGCTATGTCCATGTTTGTCCAAACAAAAGAGCAAAAACAATTAAGTCGAGATATTTTAAATTATTCTTCAAAAAAAGTTCCTGATGGGCCAGCCCAAAAAGTAACTATTATTAGAGAAAAAATGGCTTCTAGTAATTATGTGGAAGCATTAAATCTAGCAGAAGAAGCATTTGAAAAGCATCCTGACTATACTGGATTTATACAACTTATTGGAGAAAGTCATCTCAAGTTAGGACGCCCAGAAGAAGCCAAAGGATCTTTTCAAAGAGCGATTAAATTGAGTCCTAGGGATATTCAGCCACACTTGTCCTTAGCTGATCTATACTTTGACCAAGGTAAATTTGTATATGCTGCACTTAGTTACAGTGATGCTGTCTATTTGAATCCCGATAACAGTGACTATCGTTATATGCAAGGGTTAAGCTATTTTAATGCTCAAGAATGGGGAAGAACAGCAGCTTCATGGGAAGATCTATTACATTACAGACCAAATGATGCTATTGTGAAAAACCTTCTACCACAGGCTTATTACGTCTTAGCTGTGGAATATAATAGAATAGGTAATCCTTCAATGGGTAGGCAGGCGTTCAAAAATGCATTATCTATAAATAATAATACGGGTTCTTGGTTACCCGGAGCATTAGGAGTACTAGGAAAGTTTTATCGTGAAAAAAATATGTACAGTGAGTCCCTTATTGCTTTTCAAGAGGTCCTTGAGTTAAGTCCATCTGATGCCGGTGCCTACATGGGTATTGGAATAACTTATTGGAAGATGGATGAAAAACAATTAGCTCGTGCTTCTTGGGAAAAAAGTTTAGAGATTAAGCCTGATAATAATGAATCAAGAGGCTGGCTCATCTTATCATCACAGGGATCTTAGATCTCTTTTAATATTTAGAATTATTTTTTTAAAAGACATTGATTCGATTCTTTCTTTGCTCTTTATTGTCTCTCACGTTCACTTTTGCTAGTGATTTCTACAAAGGTGATTCACTTGTATTAAAAGGTGTTTATTCGTTTTATAATTATGAATTTGATGAAGCTGTTGATATTTTAACAAATGCAAGAGAGGAATTCCCCGATCATCCTGGTGTACATTTAATATGGGCAGCATCCAGGTGGGTAAGAGCTCAATCAACATTGTCTATCGAAGAGACATATACGATATTAGATAATGACCTTAAAGAAATCAATCTTGTTTACGACGATTTGATTGAAAAATATTATTATGATCCAACTTATCTTTTATATCAAGGCTCAGCAATTGGCTTAAAAGCGCGGGTAACCTTAGGACGGAAACAATGGCTCAAAACTTTATATCATGCATATAAAGGGTTTATTATTATTGAAGATGTAGCGGATAAACATCCAGATGTTATAGATGCTCAATTACCAATTGGTATCATTGAATATTATGCTGGGATAAGTAATTCTATGCTTAAATGGGCAATTAAAATATATGGTCTAAATGCATCAAAAGAATCTGGATTACAAAAAATGAACCTGGCAGCAGATCAAAGCGAGTGGGCTTGGATAGAAGCCAAATCAATATTGAGTAATCTTTATCTTTGGGTGGAAGATGAACCTATTCTTGCATATGCCCATTCAAAGGATCTTGCTCAAAAATTCCCTAATAATTTTTATTTTAATCTTTTGTATCTAGAATCGAGTATCCGAACTAGTAATGAATCTGTATCTATATCAATTATTAAAGATATGGATATACTATTAAGTGAATTATCAGATAGGCAAAGGGAGTGGTATTCACCTTACCTGACGTATGAAAAAGCGTTGTATGCTTTTTATCAAAAAGATTATAAAACAGCATTAAAATTAGTTGAGATAACAATAGAAAAGTATGCAGCCGAACTTGATATAATTCTGGCAAATGCTTTTTTATTACAAGGAATGTGCTATGAGATGTTGGACAATAGAGGCAAAGCCAAAGCAAGTTATAATAAGTGCATTGATATTGGTAACTTTTCTAATGCAATTGAAAAATCAAAACTATATCTGAAGCAACCTTTTGCAGGGCTAGAATGAAATTATATTGTGAAAGTTTAATAAATTATAAAAGATGGAAAACGCGAACTGTTCAAGTCGGTGATCTTGGAGTTGGCGGTGATAACCCTATCCGAGTACAATCTATGACCACTACGGATACAATGGATACTGAGGCTACAATACTTCAGTCAATCAGAATGATTGAAGCTGGTTGTGAAATTATTAGAATTACGGCACCAAGCAACAAAGAGGCCAAAAATTTAGAACTTATTAAGAAAGGACTTTTAAAAAGAGGGTATAGCGTGCCAATTGTCGCTGATATTCATTTTACTCCTAGTGCAGCTGAAATTGCAGCATCAATTGTAGAAAAAGTTCGTATCAACCCAGGTAATTATGCAGATCGAAAACGCTTTGAGAAACATGATTATTCTGAAAGGTCTTATCTCGATGAAATTGATCGAATTCGTAAAAGGTTTTCACCATTAATAAAAATTTGCAAAGATAATGGTACATCGATGAGAATTGGTACAAACCATGGATCACTTTCGGATAGAATTATGAGTCACTATGGTGATACTCCACTTGGAATGGTTGAATCAGCTATGGAGTTTTTAAGAATTGCTGAAGAATTAAATTACCATGATATCATTTTATCCATGAAGGCTAGTAATACTCAAGTAATGGTCCAAGCCTATAGACTTTTAGTGAAAACTATGATTGAAGAGGGAATGAGCTATCCTTTGCATTTAGGAGTTACAGAAGCTGGAGAAGCAGAAGATGGAAGGATTAAATCAGCGCTTGGTATAGGGACATTATTAGAAGATGGACTAGGTGATACTGTTAGGGTCTCTCTTACTGAAGAGCCCGAAGCGGAAATACCTGTAGCTAAATCTATTGTAGGGCGCTATAAAATAAATGGAAGCACTAGCCCTGACCTCACTGAAATAGATAAAATAGATTATGATCCATTTTTTCATGAAAGGCGTAAAACAAAAAAAATATTAAATATCGGAGCAGAGGTTGTACCTGTTGTGGTTGGAGATATATCTAATGCT
>JAOLAV010000039.1 GCA_028338895.1 Fidelibacterota bacterium | reverse complement strand
ATATTGACTCTGCGTTATTTATTCCTAAAAGTGTGTACGTATTTGATTTTTTCATATTAAAAGTTTTGTTTTAATTTCATACTACAATTTTAATAAAACATATTGATTATTAGTTATTTAAAAGAAATAAAGTGTAAATTTTTACATTATTTTGGGGCCCATAGCTCAACGGTTAGAGCAGCAGACTCATAATCTGTTGGTTCGGGGTTCGAATCCCTGTGGGCCCACTTAATAGAATAAGTATTCAGGTAACTTTTTAAAAAACTGAACTTTATACTGTCCCTATTTGATCTATAACTTATTATTCGCTATTTTATAGGTATAAATAGGAATCTTTAAATGAAAAATATTTTGTTATTTACAATATTGTCAAGTTATTTATTCTCAGTTGGAGGTATAATAACATTTAATGATGGCACAACGATCGAAGGTGAGATTCAATCGGTAACTCAATCTGCTGTCAATATTATTCCAATGGGACTCACTTTTGCTGAGGATATACGATTAGAGAATATCGATTCTCTAAAACTTTCTGATGGGAACATCATTATTGAAAATAGTACCGTAATCTATTTATATCAAAATGGTGAATTTTTGGACCCAACAGAGCTTGAAAACGAGATAACAAGTGAAGATGATTATGACCTTGAATATGTTGTTGTTCCAAACTGGAGTGCAAACCTTTATTTTGGTTATCCAATTATAAAAGCAACTTCCTTTGAGGAATATGATAAAAGTAATATTTTGTATGGGTTTTCAGTTGGTTCACCTTATGGTATTTTTGCAGGTGATTTTTTCATGAACGCTATTTTTGAATTTGCTTATTATAGCTTTCAACAATCAAATAACTTAATGGGGGGAAATTTTGGTGGACCTGCATTCCAAATTGGTATCAGTCCAGGTTTATTTGTTGGCTCTGCGAGCGTGAGTTTAACAGCTTGCACAGGTATTTATCAGTCTGATGACGAAAAATTCAAAGGTGGTTTTATTGCTGGAGGGAGTATTGACCTACCACTTGGACCTTATATTATTGATAGATATGGAGATAAGGACTTAGTTAAGAGTTATGAAGAATTCCTTGAAGCTTTTGAGATAAGAATTACAGGACGTTCAAATCTTATTCAAAAAGGTAAAGGATATACTGGCTGGGCTGATGTTGGGGTCTCTCTTGGTTACGAATTCTAATTAAATTATTTTAAAAAATTAAATTACCAATTTCCTTGTTAGCAGCATAAATAGTCATTTGTTTAAAATTAAAATAATATATATACTCCTCGCTTTTAGCAACCTTTTAGCGCAAGACAAAATATATAATGGTGAGGTAACCTTTAATTATAATGGAACTACAGATGGATATTTTTCATCCATCATTAATGATTCCATCAGTTCAAGTCTTGCGTTTAATCAAGATAATGGCGATTCTTCTTCCTTTTTATTTGCATCCATAACTCAGCAAGGCAATAATGAGTTTGATTTATTTTTAGCTGTTTTGACCGATACTATATTTCCTATGCAACCCCGTTCTTGGGAAATCCCAGGAGATGGAGATGAAGAAAATCCTTTAAGCTTTGAGACAGTACTTGTTTTAATGCCCGGACTAGACTCTTCTTTTGTTCTAAGTTTCCTTGAGAGTTTTTCAGATACATCTAGTAGCGAAACTTCAGAGGATTTAATTACAGAAATTTTTACAAATTTCAGTGATGATTTATATTTAGGTTTGCAAGGAAGCCTTCAGGTTGACATCTCGAATGACTCAACCATATCAGGGAGTTTTAATTCAATACTCATTAAACCGGCATTTCACATACCACCACATTTAATTTCAGTCGATGATGGGCAGTTTTTATTCAATAATGCTACGGTTTCTACATTAAATATGAAAGATACTTCAAGCCCAGATCAAATTAAATTATTCAATACATATCCAAATCCATTTAACCCCGTGGTCAATATTCAATTTTCAACGGCAATAAACTCACCTATTTCATTAAAAATCTATGACCTATCAGGTAGAGAAGTAGTAACTTTATTCAAAGGTTTTATAAATAAAGGATCTCATCAGTTTAAATGGGATGCAACTAAATATTCTAGCGGAATTTATATTACTTCTATAAAGACTAAAAATTCAATTCAATCAAAAAAAATAATTTTTACAAAATGACAAATAATATACAATTAAAAAACCATGAAATTGTTAATAACTACCTTTTATTAGAGTGGGGAGATGATTCTGAAAATATCCTTGAATTAAAATCTATGCGAGATAACTGTCCTTGCGCTCATTGCTCTGGTGAAACAGATGTCTTTGGAAATATTTATAAAGGTCCGCCACAATCAATGAAACCAGAAAGTTACACTATTAAGGGGATTCAACCCATTGGACATTATGCTATACGCCCATTTTGGAATGATGGCCATCATGATGGTATTTATCCTTTTGAATTTTTAAAAAAGCTCTGTGATGAGTTTGACTCCTAATTAATAGTCTCTAATTTCATTTTTTTAGTTAATGAGGATGTGCATTATTTTTATCAGATATCTTTATTTATTACTGCTTTATTCATTCTTTTTGTCATTTATATATTCTAATGAAAAGCATGTAAGAGAGATTCTACTAGCAGGTGATATTTTAGATCCAAATAATGAAATCTCAGGTATGGATTGGTACCAAGATCATCTTTTCCTGTTACCTGAGAACCTCAATGGATATCTCTTTGTAATTCCAAAAAAAAGAATAGATGCATTCTTATCTTCAGATAATCCTTATCCGATTAAGCCGAAAAAAATAAATTTTAAAACACCGAACTATAAAACTTTAATTAAAGGCTTCGATGGCTTTGAAGCTATTGAATTTAATAAAGATCGAATTTGTATAAGTATTGAGGCAAATTATAAAAATAATATGACTAGTTATATTATATGGGGAACGATCAATCCTAATACATATGAGATTAAAATTGAAGAAGAAAATCTAAAAGAAATTAAAACTCCGATCCAGATAGATAATATGGCATACGAAAGTATTATATCTATTGAACAGAAAGTTATCTTATTATATGAAGCAAATGGACTAAACCTTCAAAAAAAAGTCCAACACCCTACCTTTTCATTTGATGATTTTTCGATAGAAAATATTGATGGGTTTAATATAGAATATAGAATTACAGATGCTACCAAAATTGATTCGAATAATAAGTTTTGGTGTATTAACTATTTTTGGCCAGGAGACAGTCAAAGTTTAAAACCATCTAAAGATTCCATTTTTAAAAAAAGTAGAAAAGGTCTTACTCATCAAAAATCAAAAGTTGTGGAACGTTTAATTGAATGTAAGATAAATGCTAATAGCATAAGGATTTCTGATAACGAACCTATCCAATTAGTTTTAGATGAAAAAAATTCCCGGAATTGGGAAGGTATTGTTCGCTACAATAACGATAGTTTTATTATTGTCACAGATAAATATCCAAGAATGATCTTGGGGTTTGTTCAAAATAATTAAGGGATAAATAAATGAGTATATTATTAAAAGTAATTATTCTCAATCTTCTTTTTTTCTAATATGTTACTTGGTTGGGGTAAAACAGGGCATCGAATCGTTGGGAAAATTTCAGAACAATATTTAACAAAGAATGCTAAAACTCAAATAAAAAAATTAATGGGACATCATGATATTTCACGAATGACTAATTGGGCAGATGAAATAAAATCTGATCCAGAATGGAAAAAAGCAGGAGATTGGCATTGGTGTACTATACCTGATAATGAATCATATACAGTTGGAAAACACCCTGGAAATGCTGTAGAAAAAGTTGAAGATTTTATTTCTGTACTAACTAATAAAAAAGCCCCAAAAGAAGAAAAAAAAATTGCATTCAAATTTTTAGTTCATATTGTTGGAGACCTTCATCAACCTCTACATGTTGGGAATGGTGATGATCGTGGGGCAAATAATATAAAGGTTGAATGGTTTAATGAGTCTTCAAACCTTCATAGCATTTGGGATTCAAAGTTGATTGACTTTCAAAATTTAAGTTATACTGAGTATGCTAACTATTTACTATTGGATGAAGACCGTAGCCTCATAAGGAAATGGCAAGCATCCACATTATTAGATTATGTTCATGAGTCGCGAGATCTACGTAAACAATGTTATGATTTTTCTAATAAAAATCTAAAATGGGAATATTTTTATAAAAATAAATTATTATTAGAACAGAGATTATTGCAGGGAGGAGTTCGGCTTTCAGGTACATTAAATAGAATTTTCAAATAGAATTGCTTTTTCTTCCTTGTTTTGCAACTTCAGCTTCTTTCTCGAGTATTAACTATTTATCACCTAAGTAATAATTTTGAATTGGTTTTAAATTTTGATCAAGTTCATAAATAAGTGGAGAACCTGTTGGTATGTTTAAATTTAAAATATCAGCATCTGAAATATTATCCAAATATTTAACTAAAGCTCTTAATGAATTACCATGAGCGACTATAATAACATTTTTTTTTGATTTTAAATCAGGTTTTATAAACTCTTCCCAATAAGGTAAAAACCTATTTACAGTATCCTCCAGACATTCTGCAGAAGGAAGTGCAGATTCGTTAAAATTTTTATATTTTTCATCAAACCGTGGGTGTCGCTTATCCTTATAATCTAATTCTGGTGGACGTATTGAGTAACTTCTACGCCAAATATGGACTTGCTCATCACCATATTTTTTTGCTGTTTCGGCTTTATTTAATCCCTGGAGAGCACCATAATGTCTCTCATTTAATCTCCAGTCATATCTAATAGAGATATTCTCTTCAAGAATTCCCATTTCTTCTAGGCATATTTTCATAGTATGATTTGCTCTAGTTAAAAGCGATGTATGAACGGTATCTATTGTAAATCTTTTTTCTCTTAAAAGTCTCCCTGACTCTTTAGCTTCAGATATGCCTTGTTTTGTAAGCTCTACGTCAGTCCAGCCAGTAAATTTATTTTCAAGATTCCACTGACTTTGTCCATGCCTTAATAAAACTAATTTTATCATAAAAAATATTCCTGATCTAAAAAGTAAACAATTACGTCGTCAAAATTTGTTAATCTTTAACCCCGTTCAAAAGAACTTTTATGGATATTAATAAAATGTGTGGACGAAGTACTTTAACAAAAGGTATCAAATCACTATCAGAAAATTTTTCTGTTGATCATTGGGATTTTAAAAATCTAAAATCCAATTATAATATCTTCCCTGGTGAGTTCACGCCAGTATTAATAAAAGAGAAAGAGATTAGAGTTGTCAAAAAAATGAGATGGGGCTTAATCCCTAGTTGGTCAAAAAATATTACGATTGGAAATAATATGATTAATGCTCGTTCAGAGACTCTTTTGGAAAAGCCTTCTTTTCAGAATTTAATTAATCAAAATCGCTGTATTGTCTTTTCAGATGGATATTTTGAATGGAAAATAGAAAATGGCATAAAAAAACCTTTCTATATTCATCATCATGAAAAAAAAACTTTACCCATGGCTGGTCTTTGGACAAAATGGACATCAAATAATTCTGAAAAAATACATAGTTATACTATAATTACGACTGCTGCTCAAAAACAGCTTTCGTCTATCCATAGAAGGATGCCTGTTATTTTAAATAAAGACGATATTGAGGATTGGCTTAATACTAATAATAGAAGAAATTCAATCACTCTAGAAAAATTACACCAAATTAACTCAAGACTTAATTTTCACCCCGTTTCAAGTTTTGTTAATTCTGTTAAAAATAATACTAAGAGATGTATTCAAAGAGTTACTATATCTGAAACAATTAGTTTGTTCTAATCTTCTCTTACCAGTTTAAAATTCTAATTCAAAACCACCAATCGGTATAAAATCAAAATATCTTATAGGTTCTATACCTGCTGACTCTGTACTCCAAAAATATGTTTCTATATTCTTTCTATTGTATGCATTCCAAAGTTCTACATATGTTATCAAATTTGATTTTTTAAAACTAAATCTTTTTTCATATCTAATGAACAAGGAATGATATTCTGGAGTTCTACTTTGATTGAACTCATCAGTAAAGATAACCTCTTCACCTAAGTATATAGAAGCTTCCTTATTTATTGGAGAATAGGGTCGCCCACCAAAATATGACCATCTAAGAGATAGTTCCATTCTATTATTTGGACGATACCCACCAATTACATTTATAATATACTGATAATTATAATTACGATTTCTTCTTTTACCAGTATTATCTTTAAAAAATGAATTAAAAAATGTCCCTCCAACAAGACCATAAAAATTTTGAGCTCTCTTTTTTTGAAGTAGGACCTCTAAGCCCCTTGTCTCTGATTCCCCAATTGATTCAATTCCACTATAAAGTTTTAATTCATCTAATAAAAAAGTTGGGTCATCAAATTGATCATTTAAGCCTAGCAATGGAGCATTACTATAGTCTTTTGTGTATATGGAAATAATTAATTTAGAACTTTCACCAATAGTCCGCTCTAATGATAAGGAATGTTGAACACTTTGGATACTACTCAATTTATTCTCTTTTAATGATAGGTATATCTCCGGTGGGTTTTGTCTATAGACTCCTGTATTAAAAATTAAGTTCGTCAAATTAAATAGTTGAAAATCAATATTTATTCTTGGTGAAAAGAAAATTTTATTTTCATAATCATTCTGATCTAATCTTAAACCAGTGGATATTATAAGTTTATCTATTATTGTATTTTTTGCTGAAAAAAAAGAACTCCAATTATTAACTGAAATATTCTGATTGATTTCTAAACGTTTACGACTTCTTAAAAGATTATAATTTGAAATATTAGAAATCCATTCAAAACCATAATCAAAACTAATCTTATCACTCAATTTTTGATGGTTAATATTTCTGAAGGATTTATTGATTGAATTATTATTATTACTAAAACTTACACTATCTGTCTCCATCTGATTTTGGATTAGATAAAATTTATTTTCAGCATTTTGGACTGAATATCCAAAACTTGTGTTAGAAAATGCTTTTTTATTCCATGTATGTTTAAAATTAATTCCTAATGTATTTTGATCGCTCCCAACTTGTCCAAAATTACTTTGTTTCTCATTTATTGCTTGTTGGAAATCCCTATTATAGATGCTATTCCCATTAATGAAAAGTATTGTGATTTTATTAAAATGGTTTGCCTTAAAAGTTACTTTTCCTTGGAAATCATTATAGCTGGGTAACCCACCTGCATTTATTAAATCTGAAATTATATTTAAATAACTTTTCCTATAGGATGCAATATATGAACTCCTCGATGTAAGTGGACCGTCAACTAATATACCTAATCCTCCTAAACCTAACCCTAGATTCAATTCTGATTTTTCATTATTACCATCTTTATAGTCTATTTCACCATAACTAGAAAGCTTGTTCCCAAACTTTGAAGGAAATCCATTTGCATAAAAATCTATTTTTTGAACCATATCAGTATTTATAAGACCAATTGGTCCATTGGACCTCCCATCGCTTCCATTAAAATGGGAAATACTCGG
>JAOLAV010000004.1 GCA_028338895.1 Fidelibacterota bacterium | reverse complement strand
TTCTTGTGATTCAGAAAAATTATATAAAATAGTTACGGGTCCAAATACTTCTTCTTTAGCTATAATGCATTCATCGCTAACATTTGTAAGTACTGTAGGTTCAAAAAAGTTTCCATTCCTTTTTCCTCCACATAATAATTTTGCATTTTTATTTAAAGCATCTTGCACCATCATTTCAACTCTTTTTGCTGCTTTTTCATTTATCATCGGACCCATCTGAGAATTTTCCGAAAGTTTGTCTCCCATAGAAATCTGAATCGCACGTTTACAAAATTCAGTAGAGAATTTTTTATATAATTGCTCTTGAATGTATATTCTTTGAACGTGTAAACAGTTTTGACCAGCGGCCCAGAAAGCACCACTGACACAACATTTAACAGCCATTTCAAAGTCGGCATCATTCATTACAATTGTCGGACAATTACTTCCAAGTTCCATTGATATTTTTTTGAGACCAGAAAATTTTAAAATTCTATCTCCAACCTTCTTCCCTCCCGTAAACGAAACCATATTAATACGGGGATCAGAAATAATAGAATCACCAATTTCAGCTCCATACCCTGTAACAAAATTTAAAACTCCTTCAGGAAGAGGTGTACTCTTAAATAGCTTAATTAGCATTTTTGCGACTAAAGGAGTTTCATGATGTGGTAATAAAATAACTGAGTTTCCAGCAGCAATTGCCGGACCTATTTTATGAGCTACCAAATTCAAAGGATCATTAAAAGGTGTTATTGCCGCTATTACGCCAATAGGTATTCTACGATAATAACCAAATCGATTCTCTGAGCCTGGCGCTTGATCAAATGCAATGGTTTCGCCTGTCAATCTTCGAGCCTCTTCAGCGCTAATGCGTAATGTCTCTATACACCTTAAGACCTCTTTTCTTGATTCTGTGATAGTCTTAATTCCTTCACGAGAAATCATTTGAGCAAATAATTCTTTTTGTTTTTTTAAGCTTTCAGCTACCTGATTAAGCACTGACATCCGTTCATGTGCAGAAAGGGCTTTTGCTTTTTTAGCGCCTAATACTGCGGTCTCAATCACTAACTTAACTTGAGATATTGTATTATTTTTAACCGTTCCAACTAAACTACCATCCTGTGGATCTAAGACATTAATCATTGAGTTAGAATTCTCTATCTTGCTAACAGTTGATTGAGTTAAACCTTTTGAAATGGACATGATATTTTTTGCCTTTTAAGTTTATTGATCTTTTTAATTTTAATAAAAATGTAATGAACTATACTCATTAATAGCGTAAAAAAAGAAAATTCAGTTGAATTAACCAGACTAGGTAAGTTTTTCTATATTTATTTTTTCTCTAACTATCGTAGTTGTTTTTAGAAACTCAATTTATATGTTTATTAAGAAATTTTTCCATTTCTCTGTAAAAATCAAACTGATTTTCTTCATTATAAAAACCATGCCCTTCATCTTCTTTTAGCATATATGGTACTTCTACACCCCTGGCTTTAAGTGCTTCTACAATCTGGTCAGACTCAGATTGCTTTACCCTTGGGTCATTAGCGCCTTGGGCTACAAATAGAGGAACTCTGATACTATCTACGTGAAATATAGGAGATGCTGCTTCAAGAAGATCTCTTTCAGTTTCAGGATTCCCAATCATCTCATACATCATCTGCCTACCTAATTCCCAATACGGTGGAAGTGTTTCGAGCAAAGTAAAGATATTTGATACGCCAACATAATCGACACCGCATGCGTAGAGGTCAGGAGTAAAAGCGAGACCTGCTAAGGTTGCATATCCTCCATAAGATGCACCATAAATAGCAATTCTATTAGGATCTGCTATACCTTCATCTATAAGCCATTTAACACCATCGGTAATATCATCCTGCATGGACTTTCCCCATTCCTTAAAACTAATCTCCCAGAACTCTCTACCATATCCTGTACTACCTCTAAAATTCATTTGGAGGACAGCAAATCCTCTGTTTGCTAAAAATTGTATCTGTGGATTATATCCCCAAGTATCTCTTGCCCAAGGGCCACCATGTGGATTAACAACAAGGGGTAAATTCTTACCATTACTATTTTCAGGAAGGGTAAGATAGCCATGAATGGTCAATCCATCTCTTGAAGTGTATTTTATGGGAGTCATTTCAGCCATATGATTTTCATTTAACCAAGGACTGGCTTTCCCCAATTCTGTTAATTTATTTTTCTCTACATCGTAATAATAATATGTACCTCTTGATTTATCGCTATAGGAGACAACAACTGCTTTGGTCTCGTCCTTAGAAAAACTAGTTATACCTACCTCATAACCAGGTAATTTTTCTTCTAGTTTTTCTTGTATGTCTTCTCTCCATGTATCAAAAAATATCATTTCATTCTTGGCTACCGTATAACTAACTCCTGTTAGAACCTTTCTTTTTCTGGAATACATCAATCCGCTGACATCAACTTCATCGTGTTCGAAAATTAATTTTCCTTCTTTGGCATTAATTAAATCAAATTTGAAAATACCTGATTTATCTTGCCCTCTGTTTGAAGCAACATATAAGTTTTTATTATCAAAAGTAAAAAATAGAGGTGAAACACTAACTTTAAAATCAGTTGTCAAAATTGATTCAAATTTATCAGATTCTAACTTTCTATGAAGGATGCTAGTATTGACGCCATCGTTAGTAATTGCTATTCTTAATTTTCCATCATGGTCTGTCATCCATCCGGAAATATTTCCTGGGTTTTCAGCTATCATCTCCATTTTACCATCATTCACATTAATTCTATAAGGATCATGAACTTGAGGGCTTCGCTTATTGAGACCAATAATTATATGATCTGGATCATCTTCTAAGTCATCAATGATCCTGGCTTGAACATTCTTAAATGGTGTTAGATCAATCTCATTTGATACATCAATATTTACAGCATAAAAATGTACATTTTCATTTCCACCATCATCTTTTACATACCCAATTCTTTTATCGGTAAGCCAACTAAATCCATAAAGACCTCTTTCTTCAGAGGATGTTAACCGTGTTTCTTTTTTATTCTTCATATCCATCACAAATACATTCATTCTTGTCTTCCAAGGCTTCATATATGCAATATGATTTCCATTTGGAGAAATCTTAAAAGAAGATTTTTCTGGACTCCGAAAAAAATCTTCCATTGGAATTAAAGGTGCTTTTTTTTGCATTTGATCACATCCTAATAAAATGATTAATAAGTAAATTAAATTTATTTTCTTCAAAATAGTGTCCTCTTAAAAAATACTTAGTTAAGTATAAATTTCACGTTCTTCGGGAATATCTTCACCTGGTCTATATTTTAATATATTACTAGGCTGGCATTCTAGAACCTTGCACAAAGTCTCATCTATCTGGGTAGCAAGCAAAGGCGTAGCTTCTTCTCTTTTGAATTCGCGGCATCAACTTTTCCCACAGATATAAATTTGCATGTTACTTTCTTGATCCATAGGTGAACTATCATAATCACCTAATTTCTCTTTTATTACTAAACCTGCTTTCTCAAATAATAAATCCATTACATGAGGATAATACATTTTTTGGCTAAAATTATACTCTTCTTCCTGTAAAACTCCATCCACCTCTAAAAACCACTTTAAATTATTTATTTCTGTTTCTGGATTAAATAAATTTTTTTCCATTATTCTACATTTAGAATCTTTAAAGTTAAAATAATCCGTAGCAGCATATAAATTATTTGGATCTCTATATAAAAAAGAAGGATCTGGTATATAAATGGATAATAGAAAAGTCCCATTATTTGATAAATGCTGATAAATACATTTAAGGCAATCTAAAGCAGATTCATTGCTCAAATTGTGTAAAAAAGAATTAAATCCAATAAAAATAAATTTAAACTGAGTACCTAAGTCAAATTTTTGCATGTTTTGCACAAAAAAAGCACCTTGATTACCATAACGCATCTTTGCAGTTTTTGTATATTCTTTACTTAGGTCTATTCCCGTGTACTCCAAACCTAACTTTATAATCACATTTGATAACCTTCCAGTACCAGATGCAATTTCTAAAACAGGTCCTCCTACTCTTTTACCAATTTTTGAAATAATCTTTTCATCCCACATATAATTAGAATGAATAGCATCATAGAGTTCAGGTTTAGTATATAAATCAATCACTGAATGGATTTAAGAAAAGAATTCTAATTTACAACGACTAAATCTTTGGTTGTCTTATTTAATATTTCACAACCAGTATCTCCAATAATGACATCATCTTCAATACGAACGCCACCCCAACCAGCGAGATAAATTCCAGGCTCAATTGTCATAACGTTATTTTTTTCTAAAATCTGATCGCTTTGTGGACTAAATCTTGGAGAAGTATGTATCTCTAGACCTAAACCATGTCCGGTACCATGTGTATAAAACTCACCATATCCCATTTCGCTAATATAATCACGAGTTGCAGAATCAACATCTTTACAAGGGACTCCTGATTTAGCAGAGTCACAACCTCTTTGTTGAGCTTCTTTAACAATTCCATAAATTTCTTTATGTTTTTCTGACGATTCACCAACTACAGGTGTGCGAGTCATATCAGCATGATAGCCTCCATATTTTGCGGCAGCATCAATCACAATAAAATCACCTTTTTTGAATTCTCTATCAGTAGGTATTGCATGAGGAAGCGCACCATTAGGCCCTGTTGCAACAATCGGAGAGTAAGCTTCTCCTTCTGCATATTCTCTATATTTTGAGACCATTTTATTTGCAACCTGTTTTTCTGTATATCCCGGCTTCAGCATATATAATATTTCTTCATAAACCACATCCGTTACTTCAACAGCGGTACGTATACAATCTAATTCATATTTATCTTTTACTGCCGCAAGATCTTCAAGAATCATTGAAGAACTTTCCCATTTGGTTTTTGGAAATAGTTTAATCATATCTTCGTATTTAGAATAGCTCATATGACTACCTTCAAATGCCAACTTTAAACCATTTGGATTTAGATTATTTTTTTTAACTTGGTGAAGGTGTGAAGACATATCTAAAAATCGATCAAAGCCTTTAACTTGCTCTTTCGATTGTTCTATATACCTTCCATCAGATAAGAAATATTGACCTTCAGGAGTCACTAAACAAGATGCAGCAGAACCTGTAAAACCACAGATATACCGAATATTTGTTAGGTTTGTAATTAAAATACCATCTAAACCTTTTTCACTTAAAACTGACTTGAGGGCATTTTGTCTTTTTATATAAATTGACTCATTCATTTTTATTTTAATCCTTTTGTGAATTTTTTATAAGAGTTTGAATCGTTTCACGCTCTAAAGAGATAGAATTAAGGTTTTCACCTTTTTCTTCCAGGGCATCCAAAACATTAAGGGCCTGATCAAATAAGCCTTGATTTTTTAAAACAGAAACTAAAGTAAAAGTAGCCAATCTTGAACTAACTTTTAAAGGCTCACTTATTTCATCCTCAATTTTTCGTATAATAGACTTTTCTTTAGGAGGTGGTTCATCAACTAACGGTTTTTTAGGCGTTTTTTTATTTACTGAAGGTTGTTTTTCAATCTCAGGATCTTGTACTTTAGCAATAAAACTTTTTGCCGTATTATGTTGGGGACTCAACGATAGTACAATTTTCCATGATTTTAAAAGTCTACCTGATGCACGTCCTAGAACGGTTTGGATTTCACATAACATTTCTGCCGCTGCTAAATGTCCTTCTGAATACATCAATACACTTTCTAAAAGCTTTTCAGCTTCCTTATAATTTCCCTCAATATTATTAATTTGGGCAAGAAGAAATAATCCCGCTGAATCATTTTTATGATGTTTTAACCCGATCTCACAAACTTTACGAGCTCGTTTTAAATCGTTTTTTTGAAGATAAATATCTGCCAAGACTGGAAAAAGAACAGTATCAAAATGATCGGCAAAATATAGTTCTAGTTCAATTTGATTATTTAAATCCATATTAACGTCTATTTGTATTTACCCAATCAGTAATAAAATCAACTGTATCTTGTACTGGTGTTCCTGGGCCAAAAAGTTTCCCAACTCCATCTTTTTCCAATCTAGCGATATCTTTTTTGGGAATTATACCCCCTCCAACTAATAGAACATCATTTAAACCTTTTTCTTTCATTAGAGATAAAACATTTGTAAAAATAGTATTATGAGCATTATTTAGACTAGATAAAGCAATGACATCGGCATCCTCTTGCAAAGCCGCATGAACTATCATTTCTGGTGTCTGCCTTAGACCAAGGTAAATTACTTCCATCCCAGCATCACGGTAAGATGAAGCGAGGACTTTTATTCCTCTATCATGACCATCAAGACCAGGCTTACCCATAACAATTCTTATTTTACGTTCCATATAGCCTAAAACTAATAGCTTCGCTCAATACTTCATAATTAAGTTTAATTAGCATCAAGAATTAAGAATAAACGTGGCAGGACCATTATTAATTAATTGGACATCCATTGTTGCTCCAAAAGTCCCAGATTCTACCTGAAATCCATGGTTTTTTAGGCAATTAATAAAATACTGGTATAAAATATTAGCATCTTCAGGATTCGCAGCATTCAAAAAACTTGGTCTTCTTCCTTTTTTTGTATCAGCGCATAATGTGAATTGACTTACAACGAGTATTGAAGCATTTACATCTTTAATACATAAGTTCATTTTTTGGTTTGAATCATTAAAAATTCGAAGGTTTAATGTCTTTTCTATTAAAATATCAGCTTTTTTTTTATCATCATTTTTTTGAATACCTAAAAAAGAAACTAAACCTTTCCCAATCTTACCAATAATTTGATTATCAATAGTAACTTTTGCATTATGGCATCTTTGAAGGACAGATATCATTTTTCAATCAACCCAAATATTCTCTTTTCCATATTTTTGTCTTAATATTTTAACAAAAGAGCTCTCTGTTGAAACTGAAATATTATGCGCCATAATTTTAAGAGGTTTGGGTGAGCCTTGATTTGGTAAATGGAATATTAAGCGACAGTTTCCTTCATAGCTTCTTGCTATACGCATTAATTCCTCAACATCTTCTGGCTCTACTTTCCCCGTTGGAAAATTTATATTTAACCGTTGCGAAAGTCGGTTTCTTACTTGATCAACGGGAATTATTTCATCTGATATTAATTTCAAATCTGAAAAGTCTGAATTATCAGAGAGCTTGCCTTTTATGAAGACCACACTACCTTCTTCGATTAAACTACCATACGCTTTAAAACAATCACTAAATGCTATAATTTCAGCATGACCTCCAAGGCAATCCATATCAAAAAATGCCATCTCTCTATTTCTACGATCAAAACGACGAACAATCCGAGTTATCATACCTCCAACAACCACTGTATCTTTTTTATTCAATTCTTCACCTTCTTCAAAAGAAACAGATGTAAACTCTTCTAAATTCTCTGAATGTTCTAATAATGGGTGCCCAGAGACATAGGTCCCTAAAACCTCTTTTTCTTTATCCAATGTTTCTTTTTCAACCCATTCTGAGATTACAGATAAAGATGGAACCTTTATTAAATCATCTTCTAACCCAGCGCTACCAAATAAATCTACTTGGTTACGGTCTGTTTCATTTTGCATTTGCTGGCCATATTTAACAGCAGTATCCACAGCAGCAAACTTTTGGGCTCGATTACCTTCAAGGGAATCTAGTGCACCAGCCATAACCAAACTTTCTATAACTCTTTTATTCACTTTTTGTTGATCAACTCTGGCACATAAATCAAATATGGATTCATACTTCCCATTTTCTTCTCTTTCAAAAATAATAGTTTCAAGTGCTTTTGAGCCCACATTCTTTATAGCATTTAATCCATATGAAATCGTCGTTTTATCGACTGGACGAAAATCTTCATAAGAAATATTAATATCAGGCGGGATGACTTTAATATCTAATTTTTTACACTCAGCAATTAAAATGACTATGCGTTCAATCACACTCATTTCACTCGTAAGGTTCGCACTCATAAATTCAGCAGGATAATGGACTTTTAACCATGCTGTTTGATATGCAACGTAGGCATAAGCCGTTGAATGGCTTTTGTTGAATCCATACTGCGCGAATTTCTCAATTAAAGCAAAAATTTCTTCAGCTTTCTTTTTCTTGATGTTTTTTTCTTCAGCTCCAGCAACAAATTTTATTGCCAATTCAGCCATTAAAGATTTTATCTTTTTACCCATTGCTCTTCTCATAATATCAGCTTCAGCTAAGGTAAATCCCGCAACTTCATTTGCTATTTGCATGACTTGCTCTTGATATACTATAATACCATAAGTTTCACGTAAAATGGGCTCCATCAATGCATGAGGATATGAGATTTCGGTTGTACCATGTTTACGAGAAATAAAACTATCAATATTTTCCATTGGCCCGGGACGATATAATGCATTCATAGCAATAAGGTCTTCTATTACTGTTGGTTTTAATTTTTTTAAAAATTCACGCATCCCAGAAGATTCAAATTGAAATACACCTATCGTATTTCCTCTTGCAAATAAATCATATACGCTTTCATCTTGCATTGATAATTTTTCAATATCAATAGTTTTACCTTTAGCTTGAATAAGCTTAACAGCTTTGTCGATAACAGTAAGATTTCTTAAACCAAGAAAATCCAATTTTAGTAAACCAATCTCTTCAAGTCCTTTCATATCATATTGGCTTGTGATATCATCAGTTGAAGATTTATAGAGAGGAACATAATCTGTCAAATCTCCAGGAGCGATAACAACACCAGCAGCGTGTATTGAAGCATGTCTATTCATTCCCTCTAGTACTTTAGCATGCGACATCAGTTCCTTAAAATCACCAGTTTCCATTTTTGCAAGCTCGGAACTCTTTTTCAGAGCTTTATCCAAAGTAATATTTAGCTCATTCGGTATAGCTTTTGCAATTTTATCAACCTCTCCGAAAGAGTATCCCATCACGCGGCCAACATCTCTAACTACTTGCTTTGCCCTCATTTTACCAAATGTAATTATTTGAGTAACTGATTTTTCTCCATACTGATTTTTGATATAATCAATGACTTCTCCTCGTCTTTCAATACAAAAATCAATATCAATATCAGGCATACTTATACGTTCAGGATTTAAAAACCTTTCAAATAATAAATTATGTTTTAGTGGATCAATGCTAGTAATCCCAAGAGCATAAGAAACAATACTACCCGCAGCGGATCCTCTTCCAGGCCCAACAGGTATATTTGAATTTTTTGCATATTTTACAAAATCAGCCGTAATTAAAAAATATCCAGCAAATCCCATATTCTTAATCACCGTCAACTCATGATTAATTCGTTTGTTAATTATTGGTGATATCTCTCCGTACAAAGACTCAGCTCCAGCTTTTGTTAATATTTTTAAATATTCATCAGGATCTTGCGTGGTGGCTATCTCTGGTATTGGAAAATTTGGGAGGTGATATTTACCCATTGGAATTTTCATATCTATACTATCTGCAATCAGACGTGTATTCTCAATAGCATTTGGAAAATCTTTGAACAAATTATACATTTCATCTTGAGACTTAAAATAGAACTCTGGTGTCGCATATCGTAATCTATTTGGATCACTTCTTTCTTTTCCGGTGCCTAAACAGATATGAATATCATGCGCTTCCCAATGTTCTTTCCTTGAATAATGTGCATCATTACTACAGACAAGTGGAATACCCAACTCAGCAGAAAGCTTTTTCATATTTTTAAGATTTTCTAATTCTTCAGGTATACCATGATTTTGAATTTCTAAATAATATCTTCCAGGAAAAATTTCCGAGAAAGTGATTGCGGCTTTTTTTGCTCCTTCATAATCACCTTTGATCATTCTTTCAGGAACCTCTCCTTTTAAACATGCTGACATACATATTAAACCTTCATTATACTCTCGAAGAAGTTCTATATCTATTCGAGGTCTATAATAAAAACCTTCTAGATAACCTGCTGTCACAAGCTTCATTAAATTTTTATAACCTGTATAATTTTGGACTAAAAGAACAAGATGGTTATTTCCCCAACCATGTTCAGCCGTTGTTTTTTTGTCAAACCTACTACCAACCGCAACATAAACTTCACAACCTATGATTGGCTTAATCCCTGCTTTTTTTGCCTCTTTATAATATGGAAGGACACTAAACATATTCCCGTGCTCAGTTAAAGCGACTGAGTCCATGTTTAAATCACTAATAGTCTCAATAAGCTGACTTACTTGTTGCGCCCCGTCAAGTAAGCTATAATCCGAATGATTATGTAGATGTACAAATTCAGAATTCATAAAATAGTTCCTGTATAAATAGCAATTAAACCCATAAAGGTGCTAAACTTTAAAACTTTCGCAGATTTTTCTGCTGATTTAATACTTGGTTTTTTAAGCATTAAAAATACAATAAACAAGATAGGAATCTCAACTCCTAGAATTAAAAAAAATAAGTACCATAAATTATAGGTACTGTTTAAAAATGGAATAAAAGAGCCTAATCCAATTAAAAAGCTAATTATAATTACTAACTTTATTGAATTTTCAAATCCTGAATAAATTGGAAAAGTAGACAAACCTGAAGATTTATCACCTTCAATATCAGCCATGTCTTTTACCAGTTCTCTTAAAAAGGATAAGCCAAAGCATAATAATGTTGGAATAATCATAGGATTGATTGAATTGAATGCTGCTCCACAAAAGATAAAAGATAAACTAAGAATAAATGCAACTGAGAAGTTTCCAATCAGAGGTTTATTCTTAAGATAAGTAGTATATAAAGTCATTATAGGCATCGCAATAAAGATACCAATAAACTCAGCATTCTTGTTTAATTGAAGACATAAAAGACTCGCAAAAATAAAAAAAATGAATGAAAGTAAAAAAGCAGTCTTAATATTGACTTTGCCTGATGGGATTGGTCTTAAAGGCCTATTAATCAAATCAATTTTAAGATCTAGTGCGTCATTCAAAGCATTTGCACCACTGGTAAATAACATAACAATAACAGAGAGTAAAAGAACTAATTTTTTATCTAAATCTTGTTCAATTACTTCTGATGCTATAAAGATTGAGAATCCACTCATTATTACATTTAGCGGCCTGATTAATAATATATGAGATAATAAAATATTCATAAATTCCTTTTTATACTTTTATAATGATCACTCTATCATCGCCATTAAAATCCTTTTCTAATTGCGTTTCATAGCCTAGTTCTGAGAACAGCCTGGAAACTAATTTAGGATGATCTTTCAAACCAACTTCTAGAATAATATAACCTCCCGGTTTAATTATATTTGATGCAATATCAGCAAACTTCTTATAAAAAATTAAGCCATCACTATTATCTGTTAGTGCAATTAAAGGCTCATAATCTTTGACATCTTTCATAAGAACTTTTAATTCCTCTTTTGGAATATATGGAGGATTAGAAATAAGACAATCAAAGGTTTCATCTGGTATAAACTTTAAAATATCCATTTCTAAAAAGTTAACATTTTCTGCTTTTTGTCTTTGTTTATTTATATTTGCAACCTCTAATGCATTTGGAGAAATATCAACTGCATAAATATAAGAATTCGGCATTTCTAGACCTAGCGTCACAGCAATGCAACCAGAACCGGTTCCAACCTCTAGAATTCTAAGCTCACTTGAATTATCTAATTTATTCAAAGCTATATCAATGAGTCTTTCTGTTTCAGGTCTTGGTATGAGAACATTACAATTAACAATAAAGTCCCTTCCGTAAAAATCACAACTACCTGTTATATATTGAAGTGGCTCTTTTTTTATTCTTCTACTTATCCAAGTTTTTAAGTTTTTAAGTTGCTCTTTAGAAAGTGGCTCTTCAAATCGAAGGTATATATCTATTCTATTACAGTCTAGAAGCGCACAAAGAAGCCACTCAATTTCTAGTCTAGGATTATCAAAATCTTTTTCCTTAAAATAGATCTCAGCCCATTCAACTATATCAATAATTCGCCAAATTTTTGGCATTTTTATATAGGCTCTTTTAAAATTTTATATTAAAATATTTAAAATCATACTAAATCAGCAGCCATTATCTCCTGCTGTTCAGCTATTTTTAATTTTTCTATTAGTTCGGAAATATCACCATCGCGTATTTCATTCAATCTGTAAGATGTAAAATTAATTCGATGGTCTGTTACACGACCTTGCGGGAAATTATAAGTTCTAATTTTTGCGGACCTATCTCCTGTTGAAACGAGGCTCCTACGTTCAGCGGCTCTTTTAGAAGCAGCTTTTTCTTCTTCAGCTGCTAGTAATCGAGATTTGAGAACTTTTAATGCTGCTGCACGATTTTTATGTTGAGATGATTGATCTTGGCAAGTGACAACTAAACCTGTCGGCAAATGTGTTATTCGGATTGCAGATTCTGTTTTATTTACATGTTGCCCCCCAGCTCCACTTGCACGGTAGGTATCAATCTTTAAGTCAGTTTCATTAATATTTACATCAATATCTTCGGCTTCAGGTAATATAGCAATTGTTGCAGCAGATGTATGCACTCGACCATTTGTTTCTGTTTTTGGTACTCTCTGCACTCTATGAACTCCACTCTCGTACTTTAATAAACCAAAAGCTCCAGAACCTTTTATTGAAATAGTTGCTTCTTTTAGTCCTCCAATTCCAGTTTGTGAAGTATCTAAAACTTCGAAAACCCATTTTTTTCTTTCAGAATAGCGCATATAAATCCGAAACAGATCAGAGGCAAAAAGAGCCGCCTCATCACCACCAGTTCCAGCACGAATCTCTAAAATTAAATTTTTATTATCATTTGGATTTTTTGGTAACAATAAAACTTTTAAATCTTTTTCTATTTCAATTAGCTCATCTTCTAAGCCACTTATTTCTTCTTCAGCTATTTGTTTTAATTCTTGATCTTCTCCATCCATCATCTCTTTGTCGTCATCAATCTGATCTAAAATATTTATATATCTTTTACCAACTGAGACAATATCACTAAGTGAGCTGTGTTCCTTAGCAATTGGAGTGAGCTTTTCTTGATTTCCAAAAATTTGAGGGTCAGCCATTTGTTCAGCTAAATGATTATATTTATCAACTATAGCAATTAATTTTTCTTTCAAACTATCACCTCAGAGACTGAACTAAATATCTATCTTTCGTTAAAGAATATTTAGTGTATTTATATAATAAAATTCAGCTCTTTATGCATTGATCTTATAAAGAGCTGTTAAAAGATAAGTAAGCTTATTTTTTACCGTATTTTCTATTAAATTTTTCTATACGACCTGCAGTATCAACAAGATTTTGCTTCCCTGTAAAAAATGGATGTGATTTATTAGAAATTTCAATTTTATATAATGGATATTCATTACCATCATCCCAATTAATAGTATCTTTTGTCTCAACAGTGGATCGAGTCAAAAAAGTATGTTCACATGAAGTATCTTTAAAAACAACTAATCTATAATTTTTTGGATGTACATCTTTTTTCATTATTTACCTCTAACTATTTAAATTTTTCAAAACAAGTTTTACCCGCTTTATACCTTTTCTAATTATTTCAGTACTAGTAGCATAAGAGAACCTAATATGCCCAGGAGCTCCAAAGCCATCTCCTGGAACAGTTACTACTTCAGCTGAGCTTAGAATATACTCAGAAATATCAAAAGTATCTTTCAATAACTTACCGCTCGCAGACATTCCCAAATAATAACTAAAGTCAGGAAAAGCATAAAATGCACCTCCAGGTACACGACAAGATATATTTGGAATATCATTTAATAAGGCTACAACTAAGTCTCGTCTTTCTTTAAATGCCTCTTTCATTTCTTCCACACAGCTTTGATCTCCTAAGAGAGCTTCAATTGCTGCTTTTTGCCCAATTGAATTTGCGCACGAAGTTGCCTGGCCTTGAATTTTTGACATTGCTTTAATTATTTCTCGGGGACCTGCAGCATATCCAATCCTCCAACCTGTCATTGCATATGTTTTTGATAAGCTTATACATGTGACAACATCTGCTTGGATATTATAATCTCGATTTAACTTTTCAGTGCTAATAAATTCACCATCGTAGACGAGTCGCTCATAACACTCATCTGAAATAACTACCCAATTATTCTCTTTTGCAGTTTTAAGTAATTTAAGAATAGCCTCTTTACTCCAAACACCTCCCGTTGGATTTGAAGGAGAATTAAGAATTACTCCTTTAATTTTAGAGTTTATTTTAGATTTCAAATCATTAAAATCCGGCTCAAAGTTTTTTTCTGGTAATGTGTCAACTAAAATTGGCTCTGCATCAGAAAGACGAACAAATTCTGGAAATGAAACCCAATAAGGTCGAAAAATAACAACTTCATCACCTTCGTCAAATAATGCTTGGCAAACGTTGTAAAGGCTTTGCTTTTCACCGTTTGAAACAAGGATATCAGCTGGCTCATAAGAGAGACCATTCTCTCTTTTAAGCTTAGTACAAATAGCTTGCCTTAATTCTACCATCCCTGGACCAGCAGTATATTTGGTAAAACCATCATCCATTGCTTTCTTTCCAGCTTCTATGATTTTTAAGGGTGTGTTAAAATCAGGCTCTCCAACTGAAAAGTTTATGACATCTAGTCCCTTGGACTTCATCTCGGCTGCAATTGTAGCCATTTGCAGCGTAAAAGATGGTTTTACTTTATGAACTCTATTTGCAAATTTGGTCATTAAAACTTATGTTGCTTTTTGTGATGCTGTTCTGTATTAAATTTTTGATCAATATCATCATTAGTAACATCAGGTTTAACATTAACTGTATCCGGTTCAATATCAAATTCTTCTGAAAAGACTCTTCCTGACCTAGGATATTTTTTATTAGAGCTTTGATTCTTCTTTTGACTTTTTATGTTTATTCTTTTTTTGGAAGTGCTTTGTTCTGATTGAACTTTCTTTGAATCTATTTTTTTATTTTGTTTCTTCCGATTATTTCTTGAGTTATTACGCTTTTTTCTTTTTGGTTTTGGAACATCTAATGTGGATATCACCTCAAGATTTTCTTGTTTATCTATTTCTAAAGGCTCTTTTGAACCAGTATCATCTTCCAATTCTTTTTTATTAAAAGATAAAAGATCGGGGTTGAAGACACCAAATATTGTTCCGAATCCCCTCGTAATTCCATTACCCACTCCAATATAATTTGGTAATATGAAGTTTGTTTCAAAATCACCCATAAAAGCACCCCATTTATTATCATCAACAGGCTTAGGAAATAGGCTCGATACATTTACCCGAGTAACTATATCGTCTTTTAATTTGATTCCAACTTCATTTGCTAAGAAAACTATATTTTGACCAATTAATTTATTTAAATAAGATGGTTTTTCTTGATTGGTTAAAAAACGATACTTACCTCCAGTCATATGGTTAAGAGCAACCCAAGGAGTAACAAAACGATATCTTAATAATTTAGAAGATGGAATAAACTGCTCTTTTGATTCTTCGATATCAAAACTTTCGACTTCAAAAGTAATATTCCCAAAATCAAATGCTTTGAATTTTTCAGATAGTTGAAGAACGGGACTAACACCTTCGTTAATACCTATAATATATATTTGCTCATTTAAAATTTTGACTTGGACTCTTGGATATAAAAACTGATCTCGTAAGGACCCATTTAACATAGGTACTATAGCTTCATCGGGAAACTGACGCATAAAAACACCTTTGACCTGATAAGGTGTTTTCCTAACGGGTTTATCCGTGTTAACCCTAACTACAATTGTTTTTATATCAGGAAAACTATCAGCCATAAAAAAAATTATTCAAATTTTTATTGACTCATTGTGTCAAGGAACTCTGCATTTGTTTTTGTCCTTTTCATTCTATCTTGCATAAAAGCCATTGCTTCTTCTACTTTCATATCGTTTAAAAGTTTACGCAGAATCCACATACGACCTAAGACTTTACGATCAAGCAAGAGCTCTTCTTTTCTTGTTCCGGAGCGTATTATATTAAATGCTGGATACATTCTTCTATCGCTCAAACCTCTATCAAGAACAAGCTCCATATTCCCAGTACCTTTAAATTCTTCAAAAATAACTTCATCTGCACGACTTCCGGTTTCAATCAATGCCGTTGATATTATAGTCAGGCTTCCAGCTTCTTCAGTATTTCTTGCTGCGCCAAAAAACTGCTTTGGCTTTTTTAAAGCATTAAAATCAACACCACCTGATAGTATTTTACCACTATGTGGCGTAACAGCATTATGAGCTCTTGCAAGCCGCGTGATGCTATCTAGAAGAATAACAACGTCGTCTCCGTATTCGACCATTCTTTTTGCTTTTTGAAGAACCATATCTGCTACAGAGACATGTCGCTCCGGCGGCTCATCAAAGGTTGAACTAATTACTTCAGCATCAACATTCCTCTTCATATCAGTCACTTCTTCAGGTCTTTCATCAATAAGAAGAACAATTCTTTTTGTTTCAGGATGGTTTTTACTAATAGAGTTTGCTAATGTTTGCAAAAGTATTGTTTTCCCGGTTTTTTGGCTGTGCGACGATTAATCCTCTTTGCCCCTTACCAATGGGAGACATTAAATCCATAATTCTCATGGATAAATCTTTTGGATCCGTTTCTAGATTGAATTTTTCCTCAGGGTAAAGAGGAGTGAAGTTGCCAAATAATATTATATTTTTTAGTTCTTCTAGAGGCTTATCATTAACTGTTAATACTTTTAATAGAGCATAAAAACGCTCTTTTGATTTTGGAGGCCTAATCTCACCAGAAATAAGATGCCCTGTTTTTAAACCAAATCTTTTAATTTGGGAAGGACTTACATAAATATCATCAGGACCTGGGAGGTAATTAAAATCAGACGAACGTAAAAAACCATAACCATCTGGCATCACTTCTAAAACACCTCTTGCCGAAAAAGAACCATCTTTTTTAGCATTGGCTTCTAATATTTTAACAATTAATTCTTGTTTATTGAGGCCTGTAACACCGCCTTCAATCTTTAAATCTTGAGCTAGCTTAGTCAGCTCTTTAATATGTAATGATTGTAATTCGTTAAGATCCATATATTTTGTAACCTATGTAAAACTTTGGAAAATTTAAATAATAAGCCCCGTGGAAACATTGGAACTGATTGAAATTACACTAAATTATTCCTCTGTCAAATGATATTTCAAATTCATTAAAAACCTCTTCTGCTATATAATGTGTACCAAAGATGAGCCCAACACTATTTTTTTTTGTTAAGCCAATGAGCTTCGAGACTCCGACTTTTACAGATGAAAGTACATCGCTATCCACTCCATTTTTCTTTAGTGTTTTGGATAGAGATAATCCGCTTAATAACTGATTATTCTTGTCAGTCGAAATATATAATTTTGAAAATTTGTTAGAAAGGATCTTTGCAATTCCACCTAAATCCTTATCGCCTTTTAAACAAAATAGTCCAAATATTTTTTTGTTGGGATATTTATGCTCTAAATAATTGATAATCAGTTTAAGACCATCTTGATTATGCGCTACATCATAATAAATATTAAACCCTAGTTTTTGAAGTCTTCCTGGCCAAACAATCCTGATAAAACTATTATTAATATCTTCATCATTTATTTTAGGATCAAAAAACTTAAGTGCTGTTATAGCAAGAGAAGCATTCTCTGCTTGATGCTTTCCGATCAATCCAGTTTTATAAAATGTATTATTTTGCAAAAATTCTGTGCCTGAAGAAGTTATTTTTATTTTAGATGGTGGGTCGGATAGAACTATTCTTGATTTTACATTATTTGCTTTATCGGATAGAACCTTATCTATTTTGATATTTTGTTTTAGGGTGATAAGTGGAACACCTTTTTTTATTATTCCAGCTTTCTCTTCTGCAATTTCTTCAAGGCTGTTACCTAAAATATCGATGTGATCGAATGATATAGATGTAATAATAGAGAATAATGGCTTTATTACATTAGTCGAGTCTAACCGGCCACCAAGACCTGTTTCAATAATTGCAATATCCACATTATTGATGTCAAAGTAATTAAATGCCATTGCAGTTGTAGTTTCAAAAAATGTAGATTCTATTTTATTTATACTGGCCCAATTTGGCTCTAAAAAAGAGACAATTCCTGAATCTGTTATTGGCACTCCATTAATTCTAATTCGCTCGTTAAAATTTATTAAATGCGGAGATGTATATAATCCAACTTTTCTTCCAGTTTTCCTTAAAACACTTTCAATATGAGCACTCGTAGACCCTTTCCCATTTGTACCCGCAATATGTATAAATTTTAATCTTTTTTGAGGGTTCCCAATCGACTTAAGTAATTCCTCAGTATGCTCAAGGCCCATTTTGATGCCTAATCTCTCTAAAGAATATAAAGAGTCTAAAAGTTCTGAAATATTAGAAGAGTTCAATGTGGGAGGTTCCAACTAATTTTGTTTGTAAAAATCTTTCAGCAATCTTATCAAAACTTTCAGGCTCATCAGTAACAAAACAATGAAAGATACCCTGACTAATTTTTGACATTAAATTATTTTCCATTAAAAATTCTTCGACCTCTTTCACAATAGCATTACCTGAATCAACAAGCTTAACTTTGTCACCTAGAATATTTTGGATGGGATCTTTTAAGAGCGGATAATGCGTACAACCTAATATCACCGTATCAAATTTGGAATTTTTCAAGCTTTTTAGATACATTTTTATTACTGATAACGATAAATGATCATTGGTGAGTCCTTCCTCTACTAGAGGAACAAATAATGGGCAGGCTATATTTTTTATGATAATTTGAGAGTTCAAAGCTTTTAATTGCTTGCCATATTCATCAGATTTTATAGTTGCAGCAGTAGCTAAAACAGCAATATGAGAATTTTGGGATAAATGAATTGCTCGCCTAACTCCGGAATTAATTACACCTATTATCGGAATTGAAAATTTCATTCTTAATGATTCAAGAGCAATCGCTGATGCGGTATTACAAGCAACTACAACCATTTTACAATCTTGAGCAATTAGCCATTTAGAAATTTGATCAGAATATTGCTTAATTTTTTTTCTGCTTTTATTACCATAGGGTACTCTAGCTGTATCACCAACATAGATAAAATTTTCATTTGGTAGTGCTATTTTTAGAGCTTTTAAAACAGTAAGCCCACCAAGCCCTGAATCAAAAACACCAATTGGCCTATTATCCAACTTTTAATCTCCTACCAATAATTTTTCTCGTGAAAATTTAAATTGTTTAATCCCTTCAAATATGGATTGGGCAATCCTTTCTTTATGCTCCGATTGCTTTAACTTTTTTTCTTCTCCAGGATTTGACAAATAACCAACTTCGACTAAAACATTAGGCATTGAAGCTCCAATTAGAACATAAAACCCTGCTTGCTTAACTCCTCTATTAGGAGTATCAAGCCTCTTATCTAATTCCATTTGAATTATAGAAGCTAAGTCTTCACTCTCTTTCAAAAACATACTTTGAGCCATTGTAGCCATAATTAAGCTTTCCCCAGATAATTTATCATAATGCCCTGTTTTATCTTCCATCTTTATTACGGCATTTTCACGTGATGCAACCTCAATAGCATCTTCACTTTTACCTGGGCGTAACAAATATGTTTCAAATCCTTGAACTTTCCTATTCGGGTTAGAATTTGCATGAATACTAACAAATAATTTCCCATTAGCATCATTAGCCATCTTTGTCCTGCTAATTAAGGGGACAAAAACATCTTCTTCTCTTGTATAAATTACTTTAATACCTGTTTTTTTCTCTAACAGGCGCCCCACTCTTTTTGTTATATCTAGAACAACATCTTTTTCTTTTGTTCCATACTTCCCTTGCGAACCAGGATCCTTACCCCCATGTCCAGCATCAAGAACTACAGTATCTAAATGCCATCGTTTTTTCACATCATCAATGTGCTGCTCAGTTACTTTTCCTAGGGGTGTACGCAAAGTTATTACGATCTCATAAGGGTCCAAGCTTTGGTACCACTCATGACTTATGACTTCACCTGCTAATTTAAAAGCGACTTGAGCTGTTTTACCAATTTGGTCTGATTCTACTCGGCGAATAATTCCTCTTGTAAGAGCTGTATTAATTGTAAAAGTATCAACTACCGCACCTGCCACGGTTAAATAAAACCATCCATGTTTATTAATAAAAGAACTAATGTTTTGGTCTGAAAAAGGTTTTTTAGTTTCTAGCTTTATAATTGTTCCATTCGATTTTGTTTCAATATGTATACCCGTAATATTGAATTTAACTATATCGATATCTAATAATTCTTTTTTCAAATCAAAGTTTATACCTGGTAGTATTGTTGCTTTTAATATGTTGATAAATGCTTCAGCTGGGACATATAAATCTTTTAACTCAATTTTAGCTATCTGAGTCATTTGATATGCTTTATCATCGATCATAATAAAACTACTATTACCAGAAATTTTTACTTTATGACCAGAAATGTAGATAACAAGTTTTCTTCTTTCCTCATTCTCATAAATTTTTGATGAGAATGCATTGGCTAAGTCTTTAGCGGATAGATGAAGAGGAGTTATACCAGAAAGAGTTTCAATTTCAGATTCTGTACCATTGCTTCGGTTAAAAACATGAACTTCAGAAAATAAAATATTTAAAATAAAAAAGAGATAAGCTAAATTTTTAAAATTCATTTTAATGATTAATATTTTATTCTAGAGAGAATCTTAAAATAAAAAATGAACTATGAATAAAGCGATAAGACAATTTTGGCTTAATTCAAATTTTGTATAAATGACTACGCCTCATAATTTTAATGAGGCGTAGTTCAGTATTCATGGTTTTATTTATTTTTTTTCATACCACATTACTAGTATCATTAAGGAAAGTATTCCGGCGAACCCGGCATCTCCAAACTGAGACATAATTCTACCTAGCCCAGCGATAACACCAAAAAAATCATCGAATAAAATCCCTACTATAATACCTATAACTACCAATGTTTTTGCCAAATCTGTGAGTTGGCCAAGCCATTGATTTACAGTTTGTAAGCCTTTTAACATAGTTTCCTCCTGTTTTCAGGAATAAGATAATTTCGTAACACTGTCACTAATAAGCCCTGTGCTATTACCCTAGAAATGAGAGGAAGACAAGTAGTGCTAATAGACCAGCAAAACCACCATCTAAAAACGTATTGACAAGATCTACAATCCCACCAATTGGATCAAATCCAGTAGAATAGACAATATTAACGAAAACGAACAGCACGATTAAAGCTTTAATTACACCTACAACTCCAGATGCTGCATTTGATACGGTTGAGTTGACATCAGCCATGCCGATACCTCCTTGGTTTGGTTCTTTAGGTATGATTAATACTTAGTGTATTAATCCGTATTATTAAAACAGGTTTTACCATTGAAAATACTCTATAGAACCAAGGGTTAAACCCATTCATTATTAGAATTTACTAATAAAGGATATATTAGCAATATTTTTTTATCTTTGGTTTTTTAAATTTTTTATGAAAGTTCTTGCTCGCGTATAAACTTTTTCAACATTAATTGAACTCATACATTCAGCGCAAAGCCTCCAATGATCTCGCCTATGATTACAAATTTGATCGGGGGCTACTATCATTGATTTCACACTCAATGGCCTAGTCAAAGTAGGGTCTTGAGAACCAAAAATTGAAATACTTGGAATTCTATTAAAAGCAGCAAGATGTCCAGCCATTGAATCAGGAGCAACAATAAGTTTTTGTTTTTTTAACCATTCATTATATTCTATCAAATCACCACTAAAAACTTCAAGACTAAAACTCTCTTTTTTTAATTTCTTTATTATTTTTTTTGACGACTCTACTTCTACAACGGATATTTTATGATGTTTCACCATACGCTTGATAAATTGTATCCAATGAGAATCTGGCCAAGCTCTTCTAATATCAATAGCTCCAGGATGGACTACAAGACTGCCTTCATTGAATCTAAAAGAGATCTTTTTGAAAGAGATATTAAGACAGCCCACTTTTTTAACTAGATTAAAAGCTCTTTTTTGCTGATGTGTTTTTTGGCTCATTTTTTGTGGGTTCGAAAAAAAATACCCCCCCCCAGTATGGTCATATCCAAAACTAATTTTAGGATTCATTTTCCAAAGAAACCAACTATTCCTAAAATCGCCTTTAAAATCAAATGCTAAATCAATTTTTTTAGTTCTTATTTTTTTTGAAAATGAGTAAGCCAGAAACCATTTTTTCATTGACCAATCCCAATTTGTCCATGGTACTTCTAATCCAATAATTTCATCAGCTAGATTTAAATGATTTGCTAGATGAGCAACTTGCTTATTACAAATCAGAATTAAATTTGAATTTGGAAACTTATTCTTAATAGATTTTAATATTGGAGCAATAATAATAACATCTCCAATACGATGATATTCTGTAACAAGAATATTCTTCACTTTAAGTTCTTCGAGAGAGTATTTTTTTTTAAATATATTTATAAAAAAAAAATAAGGGTAAACCAAAATACTTAATAAGCGAGAAAAGTAAACATATCGAGCATTATACAATCGGGACTCCATATTTAAAGACCGATCATAGTATAATAATTATAAAGTTTTTTTGATACACTTTTAATATCATGATATTTTTCAACCCAAATTTTCCCCTCGCTCCCATACTTGGATATTCTATCTGGATCTACTATTAAGTTTTTAAGAACGCTTAAAAATGTAGTTTGTGTAATAGAAATAAATGGATGATCAGGTATGAAGTTATTATATCTGTTATTTATTTCAGTCAGCGTGCATATGCCCATAGATAAAGATTCAACTGAATTCATACCATATCCCCATCCACCTCTATCTCCAATTTGATCAATGAAAATATCCGACTTTGCTTTTCTTTCAAGGGCTTTTCGGTGGGATAAACCTTCAATTAGATCAAACTCAATAAAGCCAAAAGATTCTAATTTTTTACATTCTTTAATAATATGATCAGAGCCTTTATAAAATCGATTTGTTGGGGCATGTGCGACTCGTATGACTTTGTTTTTTATATCTTTTTTGTTGAATGTCTTAGTTTGAAAAGGTAAGAATAGATATTTAATGTTAGGGTGCTTTTCTAGTAGGTCAACTTCATTTGTTATATTGAGACTCGAGTATTTATTTATATAAGGCATTACCCCCCTGCTCCTCAAATCTTCTCCATGGTAATGGCAAATGATTTTCTTTCCTAGAGAATGTAATCTTTTAACAAAAAATTCATTTTTAAGAAAATCCATACCACTTTCAAAGTGATAGACATCAAAGTCATATAAATTATAATCTTGAATAGCTCTCATTATTTTTGGACGCCATAAAAAATCTTTAAACTTTAAGAAAAGACTATCAATTAAGCCTTCTTTTTCCCAAATAGGAGGACATCCCGGTTTTTCTTGAAAATATCCCTCGCTTCCTCGATAAATCATAAAGATAAGATTGCGTAATTTAGAAAGAAATGGATAAGTAAAATTAAATGGTAATTTTAAACAAATATCTTCTTTGAAATTTTTTGGAGAATGAAAAAAAGTTATTGTTCTACACTCATTCCCATTTTCTTCATGTATTCTTTTCCATAAAGTCAAGGTACCAACGGTGTTTTCTGGTGAGATATAAAGAATTTTCATTATTGTTGAAAAGTTGACAGATATTTTAATTCTATCTTCTCCCAATTATATCTTTGATTAACTAATTCTAAATTTTCATTAAGGTTAGAGTCATCTTCTAGATTTTTTATAGCTTGTATTAAACTTTCTGCAAGAGACGATGATTGGTTTGGTGTAGCCCAAAAAATAGTTTTATTTAAAAAATATCTTATTGGATGTAAATCTGTTGCAACAATCTCAAGGCCTGAAGCCATCATTTCAAAAAGCTTTGTTGGTGTATTGTTCTCTGTTAATGGATTGCTTCTAAACGGGATAACACCAATAGCATGCTTTCTCAGCACACCCCAGACCTCTTCATATGGAATTTGAGCTCTAACACTAATACAATCTTCTAATTTATATTTTTTTATTAATGCGGTAACTTCTTTTTTAAAACTCTCAATTCTAAAAGTACCTAAAAGCGTTAGAGTTGCAAGGGGCTCTGCTTTTAATACTTCGACCATTGCTTCAACTAGATCTGAAATTCCTCTTTCAGGGGCTAAATGACCATGATAAACAATTAAAGGAGCTCTCACTTTATTCTTTATTGAAGATCTGATATATTTTTTTTGTGGGAAATTTTCTAAAAAGTACATTTCTTTTTTAAAATTTTTATATGAAGATTTTTTTATAGTCGAGTTAGCTAAAATAATTTTATCTACATATTTTAAATAATATTCTTCTTTTTTATTTCGAAAGTATATTGCGACTTCGCTTATAAATATATTCCTGGTTGTAAAAGTCCTATAGAGAGACTTCATATCTTCATGAACATCATATATAGTAACTACCGATGGTTCTAATCTCTTTATCGATTTAATTAATGGTAAAAGATTGGTTTCATGTACTTGCAGGTGCGAAATATTATTATTTTTTATTATGCTTAGAGCATTCTCTAAAAAAGAAGAAAGGGTTATATCCAAATTAATATGATTTAACAAATCATTTGATAAATCAATATTTTTTTGAGATCGAGTTATATACAGTATTTTTTTTTTGTTTTTCACCAAAGACTTAATCTGCCTATGATAAATTCTTTCATCATCTGGAAAGTGGCTACTTGAAGTAATACATATCATTTATACTTTTGTAAAGTTAGGAGTTTGTTTTAATTATACGACTTAACTGATCATGGTATATTTTTTTTTCTATATTTGTTGTTGCAAATATATACCATAAGACTGGAAAGAAGATCGTACCAAGGATTCTAATTAAAAGCCCTTGAAATCCTACCTGAGCCAAGATTAAAAAGAATATTGGAAATAATATACCTCGCCAATTATATGCAATCGGATACACAGATTGAGTTTTAAAATATATTGCTATACTCATAGAAATAAATGCTAGGACAACACCCAAAGCAGCACCAATTATACCGAAGATTGGTATTGCTATGATACTCGATATTAAGAGGACAGATGCGCCAATAACTCTAAAAACTGGCACCCACTTTGTTTTTTCTTTAATATAGATACCCGGTAATTGAATTACATAAGTTCCAAAAAAAAAGTATCCAAGTAAAATCATACTAACTATCGGCTCACAACCCCAAAAATCTGATCCTATTAAAGGCTTTCCTGATATTGTCAACCGCATAATTTCAGGTACCCAAAGACTAACTAAAAAACAAAGATAACCCATTATACCTAAAAAAATTGTTGTTATGAGCCTAAATTCAACTTTTGCATTCTCATTTTTACCTCTTTTCAAAAAATAAGGAGTCCAGCCCATATTAAAGCCCATTACGATAGTTAAACCAAGCATTCCCATTTTCTTACCAGCAGAATAGAGCCCAACTTCAGATGTCCCCAAAAGCCATTCTAGTATGTAACGATCTGATAACTCCATTGTCATTGTAAAGATACCTGCAGGTAGAAATGGTAATGAAAAATAAAGTACTTTTATTAAAACTTCTCGCTTGACAAACTTGAATCTTATAACCTTAAAAAGAATTGGAAGAGATAATAAAGACACAATCCCTGATGCTATAATATTTGCTTTGAACACTCCTTCTATACCTTCACTCAAATAAACAACAAAATAAATATTTAAAACCATTGTAGAGATAACATTAACTAGGCTAAAAGTAATAAATGGGATTGCTCTTTCTTCTGCACGAAGAATTAACATTGGCAAGTTCCAGAAGGAGTCTAAAAATAAAATTACGATTAGAAAAACCATCCAATCGGGTTTGTTTACTCCAAGGACAAGTTCTACAATAATATTCCTAGAGAAATACAGCATTAAACTGAAAAAGATACTCGTTGCCAATTGAGTTATGATTATGACAGAGATATAATGTTTTTTTTCTTCACCTTCTTGTTGAGAGGAGAACTTCATCAGAGCAGTGTCCATACCATATCGATATAATATTAGAGCAAAACCCATGAAAGCGTATGCTAGTGATAAAGCTCCATATTCTTCTTTTGTAAATGAATGAGTATATAAAGGAAGTAATAAAAAAGTAATTAGCCTAGCCATGACATGACCTAAACCATAAATAAGTGTTTGTTTTCCTAAGTTTTTAATTCCCATAAAAACTATAAATTTATTTCTATTGTATCCCTAAAAATACCACTAGCACCAAAGTTTTCTTTAAATCGTCCAAGCCCCATATTTGGATTACCATCAACAGTGAAAATACCAAAATCATAAATTTTAATTTTTATATCTATTGCCCATTTAAAAATAGTATAAAATAAAAGGTTTAAAGGCCTCATTTCAATAAAGTCTTCATCATGACTAATATAAAAAGCTAACACAACATGTTTATTTACAATAAAATTGACAACTCCTGCAATCATACAACCATTATCAAAAGCTGCAAATAGTTTAATTTTATCTGGAAACATTTTAAAGAGTTGTTTTAATTCCTTTGAAGTATGTGTAGGTGTTGTGTTGTGTCTTATTTTTAGATTTTTTTCTAGAATTTTATAAAAGGAATCAATGTCTACTGACTCTTTGCAAACAAGCCCTTTACCTAAAGCTTTTTTAACAGCTCTTTTATGAGAGGGTCTAAACTTTTCTAGTGTTTCATCAATACTTTTTTCTAAGTATAGTATACTTGTGACATCTCTTTTTGAGTAAAAAAAATTATTTTTCATAAATGCAAAATCTATATAGTTAGATAATCTGTGTTGATACATAGTCGGTGGAATTGTGATTCTAATATTATTAAATTTTTCCCTTTTACAATAAAGTAATAAACACTCAACTAAGCCAATTGCATCCGCGATAGAAAGATCTTCCGGCAAAATAAAAGAGCCCAATGTAGAACCTGGATGAGAAATAAGACCTAAATTATTTTTATTTTTATTTTCAGCAGCTGGAAAAACCGCAAATAAACTACTTTTTTTAAAAAATAATAAACTATGATCTATAAACTTTTCTTCAGGATGATAGCTTAGGAATGACCTCAGATGAAAAAGAGTACCATTGTTTTTTTTTGGTACAAAAGAATCCCATTCAGATTGATTTTTACTATTATATCGTAGAACTTTAAACATTTGGTTAATTTAACAATTATTTATTAAGGTTTTAATAATCTTTATAAACTAAGTTAATACTATTGGTGAGTATTTTCATTAAAATCTAATTTATAATTAACATTTTGTGGAGTAATTAATGAGTTCTATTATTGAAAAAATTTGGGCGAGAGAAATTTTAGATTCCCGCGGTAATCCAACTATTGAAGTGGATGTATTCACAAAATCGGGTTTATTGGGAAGAGCCGCTGTACCATCAGGAGCATCTACCGGCCAGCATGAAGCCATAGAATTAAGAGATGGAGATCAAAGCCGCTTTGGTGGAAAAGGTGTGCTAAATGCTGTAAAAAATATTAATACTTTAATCGCAAATAGTTTAGTGAATCAAGATGTTTTATTTCAAGAAAAAATAGATAATAAGCTAATAGCCCTTGATGGTACAAAAAATAAATCAAAGCTCGGGGCAAATGCTTTGCTGGGTGTTTCTATGGCAGTAGCGCATGTAGCCGCAAAATATAAAAAGATTCCTCTTTACAAATATCTAGGAGGAGATAATGCTAATTTAATGCCAATGCCAATGATGAATATTTTGAATGGTGGAAGTCATGCTGATAATTCTGTAGATATTCAAGAGTTTATGATAATGCCATTTGGCGCAACAAGTTTTTCAGAAGCACTACAAATGGGAACAGAGATTTTCCATCACCTTAAAAGGGTTTTAAAAAATAAAGGTTTAGCAACATCTGTTGGCGATGAAGGTGGCTTTGCCCCGAATTTAAAATCTAATGAAGAGGCTCTAGAAATAATTGATATCGCAGTAACAAAAGCAGGTCTGAAATCAGGAAAAGATGTTTTTTTTGCACTTGATGTTGCCGCAAGTGAATTATTTAAAAATAATAAATACCATCTTTTTTCAGAGGGAAAATCTCTATCCTCGGAAGGAATGGTCGATTACTTAACTAAATTATCTGAAGACTATCCTATTCTTTCAATTGAAGATGGTTTAGATGAGAATGATTGGGAAGGTTGGAAAGCTTTAACAAATAGAATTGGTTCAAAAATACAGATTGTAGGCGATGATTTAACAGTAACAAATATAGATCGTCTTGGTCGAGCAATTAATGAAAAAAGTATGAATTCTATACTTATAAAACTTAATCAAATCGGTACCGTTACTGAAACAATAGAAGCAATAAAAATGGCTAAAAATGCTGGCTTTGGAGCAATTATTTCACATCGATCTGGTGAAACAGAGGATACAACAATTGCAGACTTATCTGTTGCTATGGGAATGGGACAAATCAAAACTGGTTCAGCATCAAGAACGGATCGAGTCTGCAAATATAATCAATTATTAAGAATTGAAGAAGAACTTGGTAAAACCTCCAAATTAGCAAAAATAAGCCATTTAGGATTAAGTAATTAATTTTTCATGATTACAAAAAAGAAAACTAGATCTTCTAGTGAGCAAATTGCTAACACTCAAAAAAAAATAATTCAAGGAGTTCTTTTTTTAATAGGTTTTACTTTAATTTTTATTTTTATTTTTGGAAATCATGGTCTTTTTCAATTGTACAAGTTAGAAAAAGAAAAAAAATCAGTTATAAACTATATCTCTAACTTGCGAGATGAGCGAGAAAAACTAAAAATAGAAAAAAATAAGCTCGAAAATGATATGAAATATCTTGAAAAATTAGCAAGGGAAAATTATTTAATGTCTAAACCTGGAGAAAAAGTATTTAGAGTTCTACCTAATAAAGAGAAATAATGCTCCGTATCGCTTTATTCTATCTTTTCAACTAAGAAAGCATCTAAATAAACTTCAACGCGCCTGTTAGAGGCTCGAGCAATTTTTTTATCTTTAAAATTTGATATAGATGTAATATCAACTATCGGCCTAAACTGACCATACCCCATAGCAGAAAAATATTTTTCTGGCATTAAAGCACTTTTGTTCATTATTCTAACTAACTTTAGTGAGCGTGATGCTGAGAGCTCCCAATTACTTGGGTATTGAGATTCTTTAGGTAAAGCAGCATCATCAGTATGTCCTTCGCAGCGAACCTCTACATTCAATGATGATCCTCTTTTTTCTATTGTTTTAAGGAGCTTTTCATACTGCCCTTTCTCTTCAATATTTATCAAATCAGATTGTTTGATAATATTACCAATCTTGTTTATCAATGGGAGATATTGAGGCTCAATATCAGAAGATGCCGATTTAAACAAATTACCTCTTAGGGTAATTTTAATCCCTTTTGTTTCTCTTTCGATAACTATTTTATCAGATTCTAAATTTTGAATCATCTCTTGATAGGTTTTATCTAATAACTTATCAATTTCAACATTTATACTTTTTTCTGCATCATTAAGCATGACAAGTAACAATACAAAAAAGGTCAATAAAAGTGTAACAACATCTGCAAATGTTAATGCCCATGCTGTTGATTTTGCTTGTCTCTCATCAATACTAATTGATTTTTTTTGAAAACTCATACTACTCTCACAATAATGGGATAATTTTAATCTGTATTATTGTAACGAAACTGAGATGGGACAAATGTCATTAATTTTTCTTTTATAAGTATTGGATGCTCTCTGGCATGGATACTAATAATACCTTCCACAACAATACTTTTTATCATCATTTCATTTTCAGATAATCTTTTAAGTTTCCCACCTACCGGTAAAAAAATCATATTCGCAAAAAAAACACCATAAAAAGTTGTAATTAGTGCTAATCCCATCCCGGATAAAAGTTCTGCAAATCTTTCGGCTACATCCCCTGAAGAGTCTACGCTACCTCCTCCTCCTGAAAAATTATTCATCATGACAATTAATCCAAGAACTGTGCCGAGCATACCAAAAGCTGGAGCATATGAAGCCATATAAAGGAATAATTCTTGCCCAGCGATATGACGACTTGAAATATTATTTAGCTCCAAATTTAAAAATGTCCTTAAGCGCGTTGATTCTCTTTCGTTAATTGCTAGTTCAATTCCATTTTTTGAAAAAGCCATTTCTCATCTTTGGTAAATCGGCTTCGAGAGAGAGCAATCCATCTTTTTTAGCTTTTTGAGCTTTTTCAACAATTTCTTCAATAATAGCATTATAATCATAGTCGTCGGCTCTAAATACATTCCGTAATATACTTGGGAAGTTTTTCAATGCTCCTAATGGTAGATTTACCATTGTTGCGGCAAAGGTTCCACCAACAACTATTAAAATAGAGTTTAAATTAAAAAACCAATATAAACTCCCACCACTTTGTATTATCCCTATAAAAATTATTGCAATTCCAGCAAAAAGACCTAGAAGAGTACCATAATCAGTAGTTTTTTTGATATTATCCATTTTTAAATATTTTATTATATGTTAATGCGTTTAATTTAATCTTTTTTTCTATTTTTTGACAATGATTGACTTCCTTTATACAAACGTTCCTGCTCATCTTCGGATAAACTGTCAAAGCCCTCTCTATTAATTTTATCAAGAATTGAGTCTATTTCTCGTTCTATATTACTTTGTTGACTTAAAACTTTATGCTCTTTCTGTATTTTATACTCTATTGTTTTTTTTCTGAGCTTAAAAACGAGTTCATTCCAGCGAACAGGCTTTTTTAATATTAAATAGCCTATGATCATTCCAGATAGATGGGTTAAATGACTAATCTGTGAAGCGTTACTAAAGGAAGAAAAAAAAGCAATTAAACCTACTCCAATTACAAACCACAATGATTTGATCGGTATTATACCATACAAATATATTTTTCTATTAGGGTATGTAATCCCATAGGCTAATAAAACGCCATAAACGGCACCGCTCGCACCAACGATTGGAACGATTGAATTCAAGCCAAATAACATAGTTAAAATTCCCGCGCCTATCCCCGTTGTAAAATAGAATTTAAGAAAGTGTTCCTTTCCCCAAAGACGTTCAAGCTCACTTCCGAACATCCAAAGTACAAACATATTTATGAGGACATGCCAGATTCCTCCATGGAAGAATAGATATGTGACTGGTTGCCAAATCATAAATTCAGACCAAACTAATTTTGGGACCAATCCAAATAGCGGGAAAAGTAAGTTTTCCGATCTTGATATAGTCTGAAGTATGAAAATACCAAAGTTAATAGATACTAATATTTTAATAGCATCCGGGAATAGAGATGGTCGGTATGATACATTCCCTGGGGGTGACTGAAATTGATATCTCATTATAAGCTAAATATACAGAATCATTTAAAATAGAAATAGTCTATGTAATAATTATTCATCATTCTTATTTTGATAAAATTTTTCTAGTTGTTGACATTGATTTAATTTTTTCCAAACCCTCAAAATGATAACAGAGTAAAGTCCAGAGGTAGTTATTAATAATAGATCTATCTATAGGTGTAATTTCATCCTCAGGTAATAGATCTAGATCGCCGGATAATAAACTAGCTAATATAGACCCGCTGTTTGGTCCACTATTGGGGTCTGGTAACAACAATCCCGGTAATTCTACTTTATCCAAATTAGGTTTAAAACCAAAATGTGTCAAAAGTGAACATTCATAAAACCAAAATAACAAACTTGGATCTTTATCTTTTTGATTAAAAGAACGTAAAACATTCTTTAAAATTTTAAATAAACCGGGAAACGGATCTTCTAAAGAAAGTGTTCTTTCTGTTATATCTAAAATTGTCATAGAAAATGTGACTGATCGTAAATCATCTAAAATATGTGACCAGTACTCCCGAAAACTTACTTTGGAAAGGGTCTGAAGTTCATTCTTTAACTTATGGTTATAAATTATATCGATATAACTCATTGGTTGAAAATGTGAAAACTTAGATGATTTTTTACTTCTAGCACCTCTAACGATTAAGCTAATTTTTCCTTTTTTTTCGGTAAAGCACCTTGTGATTATTGACGTTTCGCCATACGAGAAAGACTTTAAAACTATAGCGGGTGTATCTATTATCACGAAAGACAGATATTAATATGCTTTTGCAAAAATGACTTCATGCTTAGCTGGAGTCCCTGTAAACACACACTTAAGATTCTCTGGTTTTTCATCCAAGGGGATGCATCTTATTGTCGCTTTTGTTTCTTCTTTAATTAAAGTTTCAGTACTTGCTTTTCCATCCCAACCACATCGAGCAAAGCCACCTTCCTTTATTACTTTTTTTAATTCATCAAAGTTTGATGCTTGATGAGTATTACTATCCCTGAACTCAAGAGCTTGGGAAAATAAATTATTTTGAATTTCATTTAGAAGTTCAGGTATTTTTTTAATTGTAACCTCTTTGGATAAAAATAATTTCCCATCTATATCTCGCCGAGCTAGAACAATATTATTATTTTCAACATCACGAGGACCTACCTCTAATCTTAAAGGAACACCTTTCATCTCCCAATTATTAAACTTATAACCCGGTGTATTATCTGTCCAATCTTGATATATACGTATACCAAGACTTTCTAAGTTTGTAATAATTTCAACTAAATATTGTTTAACTAAACTTTTCTGTTCATCACTTTTATAAATTGGAATTATAACAACCTGAATAGGCGCAATTTTGGGTGGAAGTCTTAAGCCTTTATCATCGCCATGAGTCAAAATAATAGCCCCTATGAGTCTTGTACTAACACCCCAGCTAGTTGCCCAAACTAATTCCTCCTTATTGTCTTTTGTTTGATATTTAACATCAAATGCTTTTGCAAAGTTTTGACCAAGGTTATGAGATGTACCCGCCTGCAATGCTTTTTTATCCCCCATCATTGCTTCTATACAATAAGTTCTTTCAGCTCCGGCAAATTTTTCTGCTTCTGTTTTTATACCCGTTATAACAGGAATAGCTAAATAATTCTCTGCTAAACTTTTATATAATTCTAAAATATCTAATGTTTCTTTTTGAGCTTCTTCTTTTGTTGCATGAGCAGTGTGACCTTCCTGCCATAAAAACTCTGAAGTTCGTAGAAATAATCTAGTACGCATTTCCCACCTAACAACATTAGCCCATTGATTTATTAAAATGGGTAAATCTCGGTAAGATTGAATCCATTTTTTATACATTGACCAAATTATAGTTTCAGAAGTAGGCCTAACAATTAACTCTTCCTCCAATTTTGAATCTGGATCTACAATAATTCCATTATCGCCATCTGACTTTAACTTGGTATGAGTTACAATAGCGCACTCTTTGGCAAAACCCTCAATATGTTCTGCTTCACGAGCTAGAAATGATTTGGGAATAAAAAGTGGAAAATAGGCATTTACATGTCCAGTCTCTTTAATCATTTTATCAAATATCTCTTTTATATTTTCCCAAATCTGAAAGCCATAGGGCTTTATGACCATTGTACCTTTAACTGGCCCATAATCAGCTAAACCTGCTTTATTGACGACTTGAGTGTACCAACTTGAAAAGCCATCTTCCCTCTTTGGTAATTTTTTGCTCATAAAGATAAAATCCTTTTTTCAGTTCAATCTAAAATTACCGGAGGTCATTGGCTACACCAAGTCAGATTTATTTAGAATTCTGAACCATAAATACATTATTTTATATAGTGTTTAAACTATTCAAATTATTATTTCCGGTTGTACTAATTTTAATAATCAGTTGTGAAAGAAATACCATGATACTTTATACAAATTGTAATGTTTATGAAAGACCCGATATAAAAGCCATCCTTTGTAATAAAGGAAAGATAATTCAACTGCTACCCAGTGGGAATATTAATTCAGGCAAAAGAATAGATCTCAAAGGAGGATGGGTTTATCCTGGCTTTATAGACTCACATATGCACCTAACAGGTCTTGGATGGTCGCTAGAATCAGTAGACTTAGTTGGAACAACTTCTAAATTAGATGCCCTAAAAAAAATTAAAGAAGAAATAAAAAATACCCCGAAAGGTACTTGGGTACTAGGCCGTGGTTGGGACCAAAATGATTGGTCAAAATCAGAATATCCAAAAGCTACAGACTTAGATTTAATCTCTATGGACCATCCAATGATTTTCAGGAGGATTGATGGCCATGCTGCTTGGACAAATACACTTGCAATGAAGTTGGCAAATATTAGTGAAAATACGGTTGATGTCAATGGAGGAATAATTATAAGAGATGACATTGGTTATCCAACCGGAATATTTATTGATAATGCCCTTGATCTTATTGAGTCTCAAATCCCAGAAAAAACAGAGCAGGATATTTATAGGCAAATAATCAAAGCTCAAACTATGCTTAATAAATTTGGAATAACTTCAATTCATGATGCTGGAACCTCTAAAAAAGAAATAAAAATTCTTAAAAAAATGATTAAGAACGAAGAGCTGTCCCTTCGAGTATATACTATGTTAAATAATAACCCAAAAGACTATGATTCATTTTTAGAAAGTGGTCCTGAAATAGAAAATCCATTTATAAAAGTTCAGTCAATTAAAATTTACTTAGATGGTGCTCTTGGCTCTCGAGGGGCCGCTTTATTAGAGCCCTATTCCGACTCACCAAGTGAAAATGGTTTGTTAATAATTAAACCTTCTGAGCATAAAAGTTTAGTTAAAAAGTTTAGTAAATCTGGCTTTCAAGTAAATACTCATGGGATTGGTGATCGCGCAATAAGAATAATTTTAGACAATTATGAAGAAGTTGCAAATACCAAGATAAGAAATCGGATAGAGCATTCCCAAATTGTTCATCCGGATGATGTTCCAAGATTTAAAGAGTTAAATGTAATTCCAGCAATGCAATCAACGCATTGTACCAGTGATATGCCTTGGGTTGAGGAAAGAATTGGCTTAGAAAGAATGCATGAAGCATATCCCTGGAAGTCCTTTATTAAATTAAATATTCCTGTCCCTGGTGGATCGGATGCCCCTATAGAATCACCGAATCCAATTGAAGGTATATACGCATCCGTAACAAGAAAAGATAAAAATGGTTTGCCAGAAAAAGGTTGGTACTCTGAACAAAAAATGACTTTAAAAGAAGCAATAAAATCATATACTGAATGGGGTGCTTATGCATCATATGAAGAAAAAATAAAGGGTAAAATCAAAGAAAATTTTTATGCTGATTTTACTGTACTTGATCAAGAGCTTAAGTCCACCAATTTAGAGATGATCTTAGATGCTCGTGTTCTCTTTACGATTTTAAATGGAAAAATTGTTTATCAGAGTAATGAACAATAGTCAATTAAAATATATTAAAAGCTTAAATAGAAGTAAAAACAGAAAAGAGTTAGGTGTTTTTTTCATCGAAGGCAAAAGATTAATTGAATCTGCTATTTTATACGGGGCTGATATAAAAAATATTTACATGACTCATGATTTTTTTGCTCAAAACTCTACTTTAGTTGATTCAATTCTAAAAAAGAACCTTAACCACACTGTGATTAAGACTAAACAGATAGAACAAATTTCTTTTACAAAAACATCTCCTGGGATAGGTGCTATATGCAAAATGCCAGAAAAAAATATATTACCTCTAGATAATAAATGTTGGTTATTTCTAGATGGAATTTCAGATCCAGGTAATATGGGTACTATTTTACGATCTGCCGCCTATTTTAATTTTATAAATATTGCTCTATCAAAAAAATGCGTTGACCCATTTAACCCTAAAGTAATTAGAGCTGGTATGGGCGCACATTTTCGAGTTTCGCTAATTATGGATACTGACCTTAATCAATTTAAGCCAACACATTTATTAATTGGGGCAGATCAAAGAGGAAAAAATTATAAAAATTTTCAATACCCTGAAAAGTATGTTATTGTATTTGGTAATGAAGCTCATGGCTTAACAGAAGATTCTTTGAAGTCTTTAGATCAGTTTGTTTCAATAGAAAAAAAGGGTTTTGGTGAATCTTTAAATGTTGCTTCTGCTAGCTCAATAATAATGCATTTTTTGAGCGAGCGTTAAAAAGAAAAACAATCCATCTATTTTACAGAATTGGTAATTTCTAACCGGTTTTTTTAGTATAAAATATTTAAAAAAAATTAAAGTACATTTATTGTTAGGACTTTTTTTATGAATAAAACCCTTACTATTCAGTCAGCAATTCTCATCGTAATTGCATCCATAATTTCAGCTTTTATGGCGGGGGCAGTAGTCCTTGGTATTGGATTATCCAATCCCGATAGTCCTCAAAAAATATATACATTCCTTTCTTTCATAATTGGCCAAAGTTTTATGATTGTCCCTCTGATATGGTTTTTAATGGTTAAAAAACAACCTATTTTAGATAGGCTAAGAATTAAAAAAGTTTCAATCTCAACACTTTACAACACTATTTTATTATCTTTTGGTATTATAATTTTTTCAGATGAATTAGATAAAATAATTCAAGTTTTTATCCAAGCTCCTGAATATGTAGTTGATCTAAATGGGTTACTTCGACCAGAATCATTGTTAGGATTTATTTTACTTTTTATAGCTGTTTCAATTATAGCCCCTCTAGGTGAAGAGTTACTTTTCAGAGGTTTTTTTCAACAAATTTTAGAAAAACATTGGAAAGATATTACTCGATCGGTTCTAGTCACAGCGATGATTTTTGCTTTTATTCATATGAATCCATTTTGGTTTGCACAAATTTACATTTTAGGTATTATTCTAGGTTTTTTGGCTTGGAAGACAAATTCAATTATTCCTTCATTAATTCTGCATGGAATAAATAATTCAATGGCACTCATATTTTCTTTTACTAAAATTAGTGAAAGTAGTTTTTATATTTGGAAAGGCCACATCGCTCCATGGATAATGTTCCTAGCGTTAATATTTATTATTATCGGTTTTAAAGGTATAAATCAAGGTTCCTCTAAATGAAAAAAGAGATCTTTAAACATGAGATTAGAATTATCAAAGATACCTTCAGCCGTTTATTGCGGAGAAATGCAGAAACAAATCTCATAAAATTAATAAAAAAAACACACCCCGCTGACCTGGCAATTGTCTTTAGATATTTTAATGAAGATGAGCAGCTGCAAGTTTTCAACCTTATGCCAAAAAGTGATGAAACCGTGGAGTTTTTAATTGAATTAGATGACACTTTGGTCGCAAGTCTATTAAACCTTGAAAAACCTGAGAAAATTGTAAACCTAATTCAGGATGCCTCAGCCAATGACCAGAGTTATCTACTTGGTATATTAAAAGAAAATCAATCTCAATCAGTAATTGACCTCTTAAAAATAGAAGAAAAAGAAGAAATTGAAGAGATAATGGGTTACCCAGAAGACTCAGCTGGAACAATGATGACAACTGATGTATTCACATTATATCAAGATACAACTTGTGGTGACGCAATTAAAGCTTTGCAGGATCAAAAAGATGCTGAAATGGTTTTTTATTTATATATAACGAATGAAGATGATAACCTTGTTGGTGTTGCATCTCTAAGAGCTTTAGCAACAACACCCTCTGATAAAATTTTGAATGAAATCATGGTAAAAAGAGTACACACTGTTCGGCCAGAAACAGATCAAGAAGATGTTGCACAAATTGTCGCTCAATATAACTATTTAGCTGTTCCAGTCGTTGATTCAGATAATTTTCTACTTGGAATTGTTACGGTTGATGATGTTGTTGATGTAATTAGAGAAGAAGCAACTGAAGATTTTTTACAAATGGCTGGTGCAGGTAAAGACAGAGAAATATTATTAAAATCAAGTTGGGAAAATGCAAAAGCTCGACTCCCCTGGCTTTTTGCTAGTTGGATTGGCGGGATTATTGCCGCTTCTATTATTGGTCGATTTGAGTACATGCTTGAAAGCTTTATTGCGTTAGCAGCTTTTATACCTGTTATTATTGGTATGGGTGGTAATATTGGAACTCAATCATCAACTATTATTGTTAGGGGAATGGCGACAGGAAGAATTGAACTTGGGAATGAATTTAAAATTTTATTCAAAGAAATACGAGTTGGTCTAATCCTCGGAAGTCTTTACGGGCTTTTGCTTGGTCTTTTTGCAAATTTTAAATTTATAGATACAGATCCTTTGCTCGGTGTCGTTGTTGGTTTAAGTATTTGTTGTTCTATGCTCCTAGCAACAGCGGTTGGCTCCTTTACACCCCTTATACTCAGAAAGTTAGACATTGACCCTGCTATTGCAACTGGGCCATTTGTTACCACTAGCATTGATATTCTAGGTGTTTTACTCTATTTTTTTATTGCAGGATCACTTTTAAATATTTAATTGTTCTATCTAGTCACACTTATCTGCGCTGTCCTATATTCTTTATTTATAATATTTATAATTACAGGATTATTTAGACATGATTTATCTGAAATTTCTTTATCAAAAGAGCTTCCAAAAGTCTCTGTTGTTATTGCAGCAAGGAATGAAGAGAAAAATTTACCTGATTTAATTCATGATTTAGTTAATCAAGAGTATCCGCTTAATAAGTTAGAAATAATATTCATTGATGATCGTTCTTCAGATCAAACAAAAGCAATATTAGATAAAGCTTCAGGTGATTATGGTTTTATTAATTATATCAGTATTACTGAAAAGTCATTGGAAATGACCCCCAAAAAACATGCATTGACAATTGGAATTGATTCAGCGGTTGGAGATATTATTGTATCAACGGATGCTGATTGTAGAGTTGGGCATCTCTGGGTTTCGAGTATGGCTTATAGCGTTATTAACAATAATTCTATCTCTATTGGATATTCAAAAATTAAAGGGAGTTTATTTTTTGAAAATTACCAGAAGATTGATTTTTTAGGTATTATGGCAGCGAATGCTGGTGCTGGAGGTTGGAATCAGTTTTGGTCTGGATCTGGACAAAACTTGGCTTACTTCAAAAATGACTTCACTATAATTGATGGCTTTAATCCCGTTAAAGAAAAAATCTCTGGTGATGATATGTACCTTGTACAATCTATAACTAAATTTAGAAAAGGAATTATAAATATTGATAAAAATTCGTTCGTAGAGACGGAGCCAATGAAAACAGTAAAAGGTTTTATAAACCAAAGAATACGATGGTCTTCAAATGCAAAACTAAATTTCCGAGGAAACTTTTTCTTTTTTTCTTTTTTATTAAGTACACTTTTAATTAATTGTAATATTTTAATTTCGCTTCTAACCAATCAGTTTTTGATTTCTTTATTTTTATTAAAATTAATTTGTGATGGTCTAGTACTCTTTTTTGGTTCAAAACTGTTTAATACCAATATAAGTTTTATTCCTTTTTTAATTTGGTCAATAATTCAACCATTTTATATTCCACTTATTTCTATTTTAGGTTTAAAAGAAAAATTTACATGGAAACAATAAACCGCTTTATATCAATTAATATTCTTTTATTATTTAGTGTTCTTTACTCCCAATCTTATACTGTTTCAGTGCTTGGGTATACCATAGCAAATATAGAGATAACAACAAAAAATTCAGGTGAGAAAAGATTCGAATTACAAAGTCGCGGTATAGCAGACTTATTATTTCCTGCGAAAAATAATTATTTGACTAATTATGACTCTTCGACTTTTTTTTTAGAAAAATATAATTATGATATAAATCAATTAGATTTTGATATAGTATATGACGCACAAACCGATTCTTCCTATAATTTAATTTATAATAAAAAAGATACTCTTTTTTTAAAGAACTCAGTACATAACTTTTTCACATTAATTTCAATACTCGAAACAAAAAATACATCTTCATTTGATACTAAATGGTTTAATTATGAGTCCATTGGGGAACTTGGAAGAGCGCGTTTTATTTGGTCTGATTCAACAAATATTTTTGTCAACAATGATTCTATTATGTGTGATCACTATCGTTTAGATATAGACATACCTGAGCGTGAAAGTAGTTTATTTGAACAAGTTGATTTTTTAAGTAGTTACTTAGATCAAAATAACCAGGTAAAAGAAATATGGGTATCTAAAAAGAAGAAAAAAATAATTTTAATGAAAATTAAAGTATCTCCTTTTAACATAGATATAAAAATTGTTGAAAATAAAAGGATTTAGTAAATTTAAAAAAATAGGAAAGTTTTGATGCATATCTATAAAAGTATATTTAAATATCTTGTTTTTTTTATCACTTTCCTTTCATTAATTGCTCAAGATAATAATCAACAATTAATTGGTACCTGGTATTTTGAGTCAATGACTACAATTACCAAATCACCACGAGAGGAAATAACTATCGTTTATAAGGATAAAAAGAACCTCGAAACACTATCCTTTAGAGATTCAAATTTAATAAAATATAATGTGATGAATGATGGCATAAAAAAAGAAGGTAATGGTTTTTGGTCTTCAGACGATAATTTTATTACGATTATTGTCGATAAGGATACAACATTTGGCTCATTCACAATTAAAAATAAAGAATTATCGATTATAACCTCAGAAACTGAATCAGACAGTTTCTATGCAAGTAGTACAATTTTAAAATATAAAATTAATTAAAAATAAAAGTTTAAAATTGGTTTCGCATAAATATTCACGTTTAAAAAAATATAGAAAAAAATATCTTGGCTGGTTGTTAACAACTTTTTTCATTGGATTTGCTCTTTATTTTGGAGTAGACAAAAAAATAATCATTTTCATTACTTTTACTATCACAATTTTTACGGAAATATTTGTTGGCCTAAGTGCGTTAATTGCTACGATTCCAATAATTGGGCCACTAATAATAAAAGCTATTTCAATACCTATTTTTTGGATATTAAATGCATTGGGTACTATTGTTTCTGGTTTAGCAATTAAAAAAGGTTATGCAACAGAATTGGGGAAAGGAAGGATTGTCACTCTAGCACTTCTGATCGGAATTATACTTGGTTATATTTTAGGGAACTTAATTCCACTAAAATGAATATTTTAATTTTACAAGGTCCTAATATGAACTTATTAGGCTTAAAATCATCTCAAAATACAGAGAAACTAACTTTAGCTAAATTAAATAAAGCTATTAGATTGGACCTTCGTTCTAAAAACGTAAATTTGAAAATTCTACAAACACATAAAGAATTTCAAGCTCTAAACTTTCTTCAAAGAAATAGAAGTTGGGCTGAAGGATTACTTCTCATTCCAACATCTTGGGCAAGAAATAATTACAATATATACGAAACCTTAAAAGTTATCAGTCTTAAAACATCTATAATTTATTTTTCAAATCCGTTTTCTTTTGGAACAAATGAAAAAAATTCAATTATAAATGGAAAAGACATAAAGTCCTTCACTGGAAATCCAATAGAGACCTGCCTTGAGGGATTAAATTCTCTTCTAAAATAAATGAATAAAACTCTATTTTTTCTCATCATGGGAAATTTTTTATTTTCTCAAACCTCGGAACAATCAAAAAACTCTGCACTTTATCTTCTTTCTACTATTTCAAAGAAGGATACATCTATTACACAAATTATAGAGGACTTTAAACCTGAATGGGTAGACTCCTTAAAATTAATTTTACCTTGCGAGGGAGTAATGGTTCCTAAAAGATCTATGAGACTACCCAACGCACCAAGAGACTATCGTAATGGAATACATCGTGGTATAGATTTTTTTGCTAATTGGGGTACTCCTGTAAGAGCTGTTGCGGATGGTATTATCGTTAGGTCGGATACTTATTATAAAGAGGTTCCTGCTGATTTTAGAGAGACTATGCTCGATGCTAGCGCAAAAGTTGGAAATACTCCATCTGATATTTTTAATAGTATCCTTCTTGGAAAAGCTGTTTTTTTAGATCATGGTTTTGATTTAATACCTGGGTTTAGAGTCATAACTATATATGCACACCTTTCACATATAAAAAAGAAAATAAAACCTGGGGAACAAATTAAAGCGGGTCAAATAATAGGTAAATCCGGCAATACTGGGATGAGAGAGAGTACACTAGGTTCAAAATCTGGATCACATTTACATTGGGAAATGATTCTCCAGCGAGATAAAGAAGAAATATATTTAGGTCGTAATATGAGTAATCCTGAATTATTTAATATGTTAACTCGTATTTTTAATTAAAAAAAAAGGGTAGATAAATCTACCCTTTTTTCTTTTAATCAATAAAATTTAGAACAATAATCCCAAACTAAGAACGCTACTAGGATCAAACGAGTCTGTACCTCTATAAGTATAATCAACGACCATGTTAACACCATAAAGAGCATATTTTAAACCAGCACCAAAATTTGTGCTGAATAAAGTTTCATCTTTATTAGCTGAGTCCTCTTCAAGCAGTGCTGAAGTAAGACCACCCCTAAGATAAATCATATCATTTATAGTATACTCTGCACCAAAATTTAATTCATCATAAGAAAAATTATGACTTGTGTATGTCATTCCAAGGATGGCACCTGATACACTATACGATAAAGACATATTATAGGTTGATGGTAATTTATCATGAGATGCTTCAGAATTATAAAAATCTTGAACACCATCTGAACCAGTAGCTTGAGTCGTTAAACCACTTCCACTATAATTCATATCCGTACCAATATTCATTAAAGCTAGAGCAAGTCCTAACCCCTCAATATTAGCAAAACCTGTATATTGAACACCGATATCAAGAGCTAATGCTGATGCACTAGCACGAGGAATACTCTCATAAACTAATTTACCCGTAACTCCAAAAAAAGCACGATCTGAGAATGCATTTGCATATGTTAGTCCAAATGTTGAAAGAGTAGGTTTGTAAGTACCTCCTCCAACACCATCCATATCCTGGACAGTTGTTACAGGAATATCACCCATATCAATTGTTTTAACCGTTACACCAAGTGCACCGGTTTGTCCAACACTAGATGAAACTCCAAAGTAGTTAACACCAACATCACCAAACATGTCCATACTAGTTGCTAATGCTGAAGTATTTGTATTCCTTGCAAGTCCAGCAGGGTTCCAATAAATAGACTCAAGTCCTCCTGAAAAAACTCGCTCGGATCCAGCCATAGCTATACCTCTTGCGCCTACAGGAACAAGTACTTGGTTTCCACCACTTGTACCAATCCTAGACTCATCACCACCGAACAGTACTCCTAGAGCTAATACCGATGGTAAAACTATTTTAAGTGTTTTAATCATTTTTATATCTCCGTTATCGAATTTGTTTAATAGTACTGGACGACTTGATTACGCTGAACAATGTAAAGCTTTAGAATCTTCTCGCCATGATCGGTAAGAATATTTACAACGTATGGTCCACTTCCAACAGGAAGTCCGCTTCCATTTCTCAAATCCCACTTCACATATTGACTCGCCGTTGAGTTATGTTCCATTTTTCTAACAAGAACACCATCAATTGAATATATTTTGATATGAACATCCGTTCCATCATCCGGTAGATGGCTAAAGGTAACGAAATTATCAAATCTACTAGTTTCTTGTTCATTAGCAGCGTAATAAGGATTTGGAAATACATTAATCATCTCTAAATCTGATTTTATCTTATCATCTGATGCTGTTGGTGCGACAGATGTAAACTCAAAAATATCAGTTGCGGTATTCCCTTTCGCTGTTTGAAACTTAAAATAATGATCAACAGTTAACATTGTACCTGTTTTATCATAGTTACCAGCTTTCGGAAGGGATGATGCTCCACCAGCAGCAGAACCATCTACATAACTACCCGCTTCATTTGGTCCATAGTAACAACCAAAAAGCGTTGCGGTAACAAAAGGATATGCAAACTCACCAGGAGATGCACCCCATGCTGAGTTAGCGGATAGATTTAGACCATCATAAAATTCACCATCAATGGTTTGTCCTTTTCCATATGCAATATAAGCGTTAACAGAGTCAGGGTTATAGCTTCTTTCTGATCCATCTTTATTATAACCTTGAACAGCATAAATAGGTTCCCATGACTCAACTCCAAACGTTGGTGTAACCCAGTCATATATAAGTTCTCCCGGTGCATCTGGGTCAGCTTCTGAATTAACACTCCAATGACCATCATTGTTACTATCCCAGACTCCAGCAAATAACCTAAGTGTATCTCCACCAAATGGCTTCACGCGATACATGGCAAATGGCTGATAAACAGGATCTCCATATGTAGGGCTAGAGGCATCCGATGAATCGGTATGCAACCAACCAGAGTAATACTCCCAACTAAGAGAAGAATCACCAAAGTCAATAATCACATCATCAAAACCCCAATAATCAAAACGATCATAATCTCTAGCATAAGATGGCTGATTAACGGCTCCAGCTCTATTATCCCATATCATCCCTGACTGTGAAAGACTTGGTGATAAATGAGAATCCGTTGTTCCATCTACAAGAGTTTCAGAACTCGGCCATGATGAATATTCATCAATCTCAATGATTGTCTGAGGAGCGGGGCCACTAACAACAACTTGCAATCCTTGGGCAATCGGTTGATCAACATCATTTTGGTCAGCAGCTTGCTTAAAGAATGGTACTAATACCTCATTTGTTGTCGTATTAGTCAAACTCCACAAGTCACCACTTATAGTTTCACCATTATAATGAACATAGGAAGTATCTTGAGTAAAAGAGACACGATATGAATCACCAGTAAGCTCTGCTGGGTTTGTTACCGTAGCAGAAACTGCACCTTGTCCAGGTCCAGTATGAGTTATCTCAAGTCCATCTCCAGCCGCAGATGTATAAGTTTTTCCGAAACCAGCAGGAGTTAATTTAACAGGAATAGGAGTAAGAGCTGTTTCAAGTGCTTTATCCTCAATCAAAGGAGGTTCGGCATTATAATTATAAGCACTTACTGCAAAAAAGTATTCTGAGCCAACATAAAGTGGGCCACCTGTTAAATAGTCTTTTGAAATGACTATTTGTCTTTTCACACCTTTGTCAAGACCATATTGAACCGGAATTTCAACAGACTGACCATATTCAGGGATAAAAACATTACCCATAATTGTCTGAACACCATCATTTAAATCAAAAGTTCCAATACGTACGGCATCACCAACAGTTGATGTGGCGCTAGGAAGCTGATAAACATTGTAACCTTGGAATGCATATCCTGAAACAACTGAACTTTCTGTTGCTTGCACAGATACAGAACCAGACCAGTCTAATAGAACCTGCTCTTCAAAAGCTGTAGCAATAACTACTGGTGCTGGTGGTGCAGAAGGAACCGATGAAAAAAGATCATCAAATAATGTTTGAGCTACTAAATCAGTATTTTTGACATCAGTAACAGAGGTTAAATAAGTATCACCTATTCCGCCAATTACAGCGGTAACTATATCCTGTGTGTCTCCAACTGCCAATACAAAAGGACCAGCATTAATCAACATACGTCTATCAGCTGGACCAGAATCAAGTTCACCAGTTCCAGCAACAGGATCTCCAGCTAAAGGAAACTTTGTAACAGTTCCATCAGAGTTTGTCCAAGGATCTGGATTTTCCAGATCAATAGCAGGAGTAAAACCTCTCATTAAATTATAATATCTTTGAGCGGAGGTAACATCACCATATGGACTAGGATCAGAATATTCACCACCAGCAACAAAATAGCCAAAACTAGAAGCTGGTAAATTTCTAAAGCCAGGTCGCTTTTTCAAATTAAAAATTGCTGTATCACCAGCACTTTCAACAATTGGACCTGCAAAAAAGTCGTAACCAACAGCAGCTGGTGCGAGACCAAAAGCGGCATAGTCACCGTCATCGGCAACACCATTGTATCCAAACATCATACTTGTAGAAGTGTCCACACCTACAAAGTCATTTGTGTAATCTCCGATATCTGGATCACACCATAATGAAATATATGCATCAGAAAGGTTTTTAGAACCTTTATTAATCAGACGTATATTTTTAAATATTATTTGCCCTAGTGCAGCGCCTGGCTGATTATATCCCCAGAGCGTAAACTGCATTTCTAAGCCAATTGGATCTGTACCATATAAAGAAGCGGTAGCTCCAACATCTGCGTCAGTAGCCACATACCAGATGACCTGATCTGCATCTGCAATACCCGGTGTTTCATATACCATCTCACCAGTCACAGCATCAGCATAGCCCAAAGGCTCATAAAGACCATCGTTATCTAAATCATAAAAAGGAGCACCTAAGTGAGTAGGCCAATTATTCCAATCTTCTTCATATTGATCTAAAATAGCTTGAATTTGAGCATCAGAAACTCCAGAAACCGTTGTTTCATTCATTTCAGCAGCATCAACTCTCACTTGATCGTACGTAAGTGTTTCCCATCCTTTTCTGATACGATATAGCCTTACATCATCACCAGTAGTTAGATTCCCCGTTACATCATCAATATATCCAGAGACTAGACCATTTGTATAAATAGATCCCGATACATGTAATAAATCACCCGTACCATCATTATCTGAATCCGTATATCCACCGACTAAAACACCATCAAGGTAGACATTAGCAGCAGTCCCTCTAGGATAGATACCACCACTTCCAGCACTTGGAGTATGAGCTGATGTAGCATCAGATTTTTGCCAATACCCAAAATTCCCGATATTAATCAAGGAATATGCTGGGTTATCTGCAGCAAGTTTTGGAGAAAATCGTAAGTTGCTCCAAGAATTATTTTCTGGAAGATCTTTCGCATATAAACTGGAAGCTAAAAGCAGTCCAGCAGTCATGTAATTAAGATATTTCATGTTTCCTCTTTTCTTTTAATTATTAGAGTTAGAAGTTAATCGCAAAGCCAATGAAGACCTGCCTTGGAGCACTGATGAGGTTATCTCCTGTAGCAACTCTATAAGACTCATCATTATCTATATTAATAGCTTTGTACATCTCTTCGTAATCTGTTACGCCATCACCGTCTGGATCATCGCCATAAAGATCAACAAATGATTCTGAATAAACATCATTACCATAAAAACCATCATCTGAAGCGGAACCAGTTGCCTGATATACATTGAGAGCATTTCTACGATCTAAAAGATTGTTTACCCTCGCAAAAACTTTTAGACCATAATTACCAAAGGTAAAATCCTTGTCAAGTTTTAAATCAAGATTATAAACCCAAGGTGTTGTAGAAGCTCCAACTGGCTCAAGAGCTTGCCTGGAGCGTGTGTCATCCATGTAATCAACACCAGCATCAAATGCACTAACTTGTCCACCAACCGGGCGATAAACATATGTAAAAGCGTGTCCACTATTAAAAGTAAATAGCAAATTACTTCCTAACCCATCAAGAAATGTTTGTGTACCATTTAACCTGTAGTCTAGGTTAATTGATCCAGAATGAGTCTGATTGAAGTCAACAGGATTAATCATCGTAGGAGCTTGAGTTCCTCTGTCTAGGGCCGCTAAATAACTTGACCTTCCTGAACCAGTACCCTCTGCTTGACCTGCTGTGTAATTCATATCAACCGTTAATCCGTTTGAACTTCTCAAAGCCAAGGTAAACTCTACACCTTTCGTTGTTGCAAAATCTCCATTGCGAACGTAATTATAAGGAGTATCTAAATCCCCAGCAAGTGTTTGACTTGAAACACGATCAGCTTGGATAAGCCCTTTTTGATTTTTATAGAAACCTGTCACTTTCAATGCAGCATCATTAGAAATTTGCTGCTTAAAACCAATCTCGTACTGAGTTGTACGAACTGGCTCTAGACCAAAACCAATTGGATTATTATAAAAATTTCCACCTACACCCATTTGCGTTCTGTAATCATAAGCAGTATAGTACATTGAATTAAGATCTACTAGCTGAGAAAAACGCCCATAATAACCGTAGACATTAGTTTTATCTGTAAACGGAAATGAAATACCTATTCTAGGTTGGATTTCAGTGTAAGGGTCAATTTTGTCCCATGAAGTTGGATCAACATATTTTGAGACATCATAGAATGTTAATGAATCTGCTCTAGCTGGTGCTGTTTCAGACGGATCTAATTGATCAATTCTAAGACCAACGTTTACAATAATATCATCAAACTCCATTTTATCTTGGATATAAAAACCAATCTCTGAAGGTGTTTTTGCTCCATCAAGATAGGAGACGTCTACCCCTGTCTGACCTGCCGGTGTTCCTGTGTATTCTTGTCTAGCATCTATTTCAGAACCATTAACATCATAACCAAATCCATCAATATACGGTCTCCAGATCCAGGCAGGAATGTTCTCAAATGAACCATAAGTCGTATAACCGTACGAACCTGCAGCATCTTGAGCAAACTTCATAACCGTGGGATTAGCAAAATAATTTCTAATTGTATGCTTATTATAATCAACGCCTGCTTTGATATCATGGTTACCCATAACATGTTGCAAACTAGCGGAAAATCCTGTTTTTTCATAGGCACCCTTGTAATAACCACCCGGCATAGTGCCAGGTCTTGTTACCGGCATCCCATTTATTAAATAGTCTGCTTTTTCTACATAACGACTAATAAATGGTGTATAACCAAAACTCGTAGTTTCATAACCAGTAGTATCACCATCATCGTTTAAAACAGGAACAGATACATCAGTATCGGAAAAACCCAGCTTGGCTTGAACAGCTACTGAATCGCCCCATAATGTCCAGTCTGTGCCTAATAAATTATCTTTTGCTTCGTATTCATTTTTAAAACTGCTTGCATTTGCTCTTAAAATTGTATTGTTACTGAGAGCGTAAGTTAATTCAGCAACTAACATGTTGTTCGCATACTCATTTGTTCTAAACCTAGGACTTACGTCAAATGAGTTAAGGAATGCACCAGTATCATTTTGCGTGTTAACCATTGCCCCACCCCATTGCAGTTGAGACATAATGCCACCACCATTATTTGTGGTACCGCTATTGTTCACAATACCAACGTTGGCTCTTAAAGGACCACCGTCATATGATAATGAACCGGTAAAGTTCAAGTATTCATCTTGGCGACCAGGAGATGTTCCATCTTTCCAAGATAAATCAAATTGGTCAACATATGCAGAATTATCTGTTCTTTCATCTTGCTGATCTAAGAATTCAAATCCATTTGCAATTTTTACAAAAGAATCTTCTTCTTTGCTACTTTCAACAGCTCCAAAAAATTTCAAACTTTCACTTCCAGGTAATAAAGGACCGCCAACAGAAGCTAAAACTGTTTGGTGACCATATGAGTAACCGTCGCCAAATGATCCCTCTCCAGAACCCGCTCCATCATTCTGGAGTGAGAAAGATCCAGAATATTCAGATGTTCCTTGCTTAAGCGTACGTTTGATAACTCCAGAGTTCGCACCACTTATTTCCGCATCATAACCACCAACTTGAACCTGAAGTTCTTCAACAGCTTCTTGCGGAACATAAACAAGGTTTGACCTATCCCCTAAGTTTGTTGTACCTGCACCATTTAAATAATAGGCTACTTCATTATTCCTACCACCTCTAATATATACTTCATCGTTCTGGACTACAACACCAGGAATCGTAGCCAAAACTGAGTTTAAATCTCTAATTGGCATATTCCTAAGTTGTTGGCTTGAAACAGTACTAACAGATGATGTCTCATCTTTCTGAATTAAAGGTTTCACAGCCATAACCTGAACAACTTCTCCTTCAATTGAGCTCGTAGAGAGCGAAAAGTTCAACTCTGTACTTAATCCGGATATAACCTGTACATTCGTAATTTCTTGAGTTGCATAACCAATATATGTGGCCATAACCGTATAAGAACCAGCCGGAACATTTAAAATGGTGAAATCGCCTTCTGCTCCAGCAGAAGCACCCGATCCAGTTCCGAGAACAATCACGTTTGCACCAACTAGTGAAGAGCCGTCGGCGTCTTTAACATCACCAACAAGTTTCCCAGTTGTTTGAGACCAACCCGCTGTTAAAAACAGGGATAGGTAGGTTAAGTACATAATTCGTTTCATTATACAGCCTCCGTTATAGAGTTTTATTAAAAATTTTAATATTTCGGGGAACAAAGGCAATGATTAAACATTACTTACTGTAAAGATTAAACATTGTTTTGAGGATTGCACTACTTGGCAACCTCAATATCCCAAAAAACAATCAGTGAAACCTAAAAACTCACTGATTAGTAGTCAAGTTAAAAATTCTTGCCTACTTTTTTATAAATAATTGTCTCTTTATCATTAAAAAATGATATTTGAACACTTGGAAAAACTATTTTTCAACTATGTATTTAGCTTAAAGTTAAAAATTATTTTGTAAAGCCTGCCCATTGTAGTTCAATAATAGGAACCCACTTTTCAATTAAGGGAAGATAAGGAAGCAGTCTTGTTTGATTTCCAAATGGAAATTCAGCATTTATTATTTTATATCCAGTTGTTAATCTGAAGTTTTCTGACTTACTCCAACTAACTAATAATTTATGCTCCATTGAATAATAACCTCTGAGATATTTAAAATCTGAATTTGACTTAGCGTCTGCTATTCTAGGAAGCAACAGCAGATCAAGATCAACAAGTATGGAGAAATTTTTATAAAGAGGTTTTTGTATATCCAACCCTGTTTGAAAACCCCAGCCATTGCTAAAAACTCCTAAACGATGATAAATCAGAGGAAGATCAATAGAAACTCTTTTATCCATAGAACCATAAACCAAGCCAAAGTCAACCCCATTCGTAATCGTCAAATCAATGCCCGATACTGACTTCGACATCAACCAAGCAAACGATAACCCAAGCATCGGTGGAATATCTAAATTAGGATCAATTAAACCACCTATACCTTTCCTAGACAACATATTCAACATTGGTGTTGGATATGTTAAAGAAAATTGACTTGCAGAATTAAATCCCCACATATCACTTTCAGCTTTTTTAATTGAAACATTTGGTATTACAAAAAAGACTAAAGGATGCGTGCTGTATTCTATCTTTTCAGAATATCCATACCTAAAAGGCTGGAATAACCCCATTTCCCATCTCCCTTTTTCTAAAATATTAGCTGAATGAGAATTCCATGAGCGGCTTTCTGAACATAAAAAACTGATAAGAATTATAAATTTTAATACCCTTTGAAAAACTTTCATTAGTTTTCCTCCGGCAAGAAAGAAGCACTGACTGGCATATGATCGCTAAGATCCCAAACTTCTTGATGTGTAAAACCAGACCCAGAAACCCAACTACCGTTTGTAAAAAGATAGTCTAGTTTACGATCGTATTTAGTAACGGTTGTGTCATCTAACATACTCGTACTAGGAGCATGAGTAAAATGCTCGGGCAATAGACTCAACCCTCCATCATGATCTATTGCTGGTTGATAATTAGAATAGAGATCAGATAAAATATCCGGTTCACCATCAAAATTATTAAAGAAAGAGCCTTCTTTGTGTGGTCCAGATACAGAGTCTATGGAATGGTATTCTACTTCGGTACCATCAGGGTTTTCGTATCTTTCCGTATCACATTTATCAAAAGAACAAAAATCAAAACCGGAGCCCGGCGGTACAGAGTTGAGATCTCCACCACTAACAAAAATTGCATCTCCTACAACAATATTGCTTAGTACTTCAGTGTATTTATTTATGTGCTGCTCTTTGGTGTCATCTGTAGCAAAAGCAGTTGCATGTATATCCACGGCAAAAAAATCTTTACCGCCTTGACTTAACGACGGAATCTTTACCTTTAAGATATTCCTCCTTAAATAAAAGTATTGGACTAAATTATCTTGGTCTGTTCTCAAACGTAGCTGAATTCTTTCAGCCTCTGTGAGCTCATATTTTGAAAGAATTGCATTTCCAGTATTAATTTTTCCAATTCCATCTGTAGGTATAAAATCGGCCTCCCACATTGAAGCGTAACTACCATAATTAAGAGATGTATTATTTAATAAATATTGAACTTGGTCCATATAACCCGTTCTCTTGGAAGAAATATCCACCTCCTGTAAAAGAACTATGTCAGCATCTAATTCATTTAGCTTATCTGCTATTGCTCTCATGTTATTATCAACCAATTGATTATCTGCAATAACCTCATCTCCGCATGAATCACCAAAAAATGGAAACCGTCCGGAACCGAAACGAATATTCCAGGTAACAACTTTTATGGGGGCTCCACTACTATATACGAGTAATGTGTCTGGAAGATTAGAGGCTTTATACATGCTTGCCTTACCAATATCCGAAAACTCATTGACAAAAGGGTCGCAACTAAAGATTAACACTAAAAATGATAAAATGATTATAAGCTTCATTATTTATTCTCCTTAATCCATAAACTTAATACTTTTTCTGGAGGCCGACCAATAACAGCACATTCACCAATAACAGCAATGGGTCGTTCCATGATTTTAGGAAATAGGGAAATAGCTTCCGCTATTTTCTCATTGTCTTCAATATCTTTATTTAAATTGTTTTGCTTAAAGTCGGGTTCTCTTTTTCTTATGAAACCAGATGGTGGAATTCCAAGCTTTTTGGAAAGACTTAGAACTTCTTTTTTTGACAAAGGGTTCTTTAGGTATTCAATAACTTGAAATTCTATATTTTCTTTTTTTAGAAGCTGCACGGCTTCTCGACTTTTACCTCATCTGGGGTTGTGGTATAATATAAATTTTTTCATTTTTCCTCTCTTTTTTGAAACAATAAATTTCTTATAAGCACAATATACTATTTTTAATTTTTCAATTTAAATAAATAGTTTTTGTTAAATACTAAGATTTTAAAAAACATACTTTTGTATATTTGAGAATATTAAAAAAAGTAAAAAAATGAAAACTGACGAAACAGATATACAAATTTTAAAAGCACTTCAAAAAGATGGTCGCGAATCTGCAAGCCACATAGCAGAAAAAATAAATGTCTCCATCCCAACTGTAACAGAAAGGATTAGAAAGCTTCAAGAAAGCGGTATCATTCAGGGATTTCAAGCAATCATAGATCCTGGATCTGTCGGCTTAGACGTTGGGGCAATAATTACAGTAATCTCAGGATCATCACAATATTATAAAGATGTTACCCTGGCAGCCGAAGAAACATCAGAGGTCGTACAATGCTTTAGCACGACAGGAAATGGATCTCATATGCTTTTTGTAATTACTAAAAACTCTAATACGCTTGAAGAACTACTTAGAAAAATCCAAAGATGGCCAGGTGTTATAAGAACAGAAACTCAAATTATACTTTCTTCTTTTAAACTTGGTAATACAGTACCCATTTAAATAGTTAAGGAGGACTAAGTATATAATGAAGTAAATGGTTTAAAGAAATTAATAAAAATAAAGTATTTTTATTAATTTCTTTATTTTTTTATATTTAAAAGATAATCGCGTTATATTTTTAATAAAAACAAAAAAATTAATAAGGTGAAAAATGAGTAAAGTAAGATTAGAATATATTTGGATGGATGGGCACAAGCCTACTCAAAAACTTAGGTCAAAAACGAAGGTAATGGAAGGCATTATTGATTCTTTAGAAGATATTCCAGACTGGGGGTTTGACGGGTCAAGTACAAATCAAGCAGAGGGAAACAACAGCGATTGCTTGCTTAAGCCTGTTTGTAAAGTTCCTGATCCTATTCGAGGTGGTCATGATTTACTCGTACTCTGTGAAGTTATGAATGCGGATGGTACAGTTCACTCCTCGAATTCGAGAGCTGAACTAAGAAAAGTTTCTGAAAAATTTAAAGATCAAAAAGCATGGTTTGGAATTGAACAGGAGTATACTTTATTTGATGGAAGAAATCCTCTTGGTTGGCCAGAAGGTGGATACCCAGCACCACAAGGTCCGTTTTATTGCGGTGTCGGTGCCGATGAAGTTTATGGGCGTGATATTGTTGAAGAACACCTACAGCTATGTATCGATGCTGGTCTAGAGATATCGGGTATTAACGCCGAGGTCATGCCAGGCCAATGGGAATACCAAATTGGACCTCTTAGCCCTCTAGAATCAGGTGACCAAATGTGGCTATCTCGTTGGTTACTATACAGAATTGCGGAAGATTATGGTGTCAGCGCTACACTACACCCTAAGCCTATAAAAGGGGACTGGAATGGTGCAGGAGCTCATACAAATTTTAGTACCAGATTTATGCGAGAAGAAGGTGGCTTAAAAGTGATTAAGGATGCTTGTGAAAAGCTAAGTAAAAACCATGATGAACACATTGCCGTTTATGGTGCACATAATGAAGAAAGACTAACAGGATTACATGAAACATGTAGTATAAAAGAGTTCCGCTATGCTGTTAGTGATAGAGGAGCCTCTATAAGAATTCCAATGCAAACGGCAAATGATGGTTTTGGCTATTTAGAAGACCGTAGGCCTTCAGCTAATATGGACCCATATCAAGTTTGTGCAATATTAATTAAAACAACTTGCGGGTGAATGAATACAATAAAAAGCACTTTAAAAATCTATAAAGTGCTTTTTATTATTTTGAATTAAATCCTTCAAAAACTCCAGTAGTTTTATTTTTTCGTACCTTGTCCCAATTAAAATAACGACCATTCATGGCTAAGTAGACCCCAAAGGGTAATGCCTGTGCAAATGCAAGTGCGCTTCCAACGTTAAATAAACCATCACTACTACCAAATTTATACGGAATCATTGCCCCTGTTAGAATAATTGTTTTTTTCAATTCTCCTTGTGCGAGGACTTTTGCTGTTGCTGTCATCGTATCCGTTCCATGAGTTATAACAATCTGGTCTTCTTTGACTTTTTTACATGATTCTAAAATAGCTATTCTATCTTTTTTTTTCATGTCGAGACTATCTATCAACATTATCTTAGAGATTTTTACCTCAAGTCTAGATCGTCCAAGGCTAAGCAGCTCTTCCATATGGCTATCCTTAAAATAGAGCTCTCCTCTTATTTCATCATATTCTTTGTCAAAGGTCCCACCTGTTATTAGTATTCTTACTGCCATATGATTCTCGTATTTATTTCAAAATTTTTTAATATTACCGTTTTAATACGTTTTAGTCTTTTTCAGCTTTTATAAATATAAAACTGAAGAAATAAAAAGTATATAAGTAAAGAAGGTTCACATTGAATTACTTTATTCTTTTAAAATCTTTTCTGGAATTAAGAGTCCATTTTTATAATATTTTACTTTTTTCTTACCATTTTTTGACCAAAAAGTAAAAGATCCATCTTTTTCACCATTTTTATATGACCCTTCCTCTTTTTTTTTGCCATCAATGTACCATCGTGTGGATAGACCATTTTCTTCCCCGTTTAAGAAAACTCCTTCTACCGATTTTTGCCTGTTTTTATACCATTCAGTATATAAACCATCAGGTGTTCCTTTTTTAAAACTACCTTGTACTTTCTTAACACCATTTATATACCACTTCGTAGAAAGTCCATTTTTATAACCATTAGAATATATACTTTCTTCTTTTTTTTGCTTATTTTTATACCAAAACATCCATGATTGATCTCTCTTACCAGCTTCGAGTACTCCTCTAGCCGCGATTACGTTATTGTCATAATGAGAAAAAACATTCCCGCTGAAAGCTTCATTTGTATCATTGATATAAAAAACACCCTCTTTTTCATACAGATTTTCTTCGAAATTAATTTCTTTTTTTCCACAAGAAAAAATAATAAGCGCCGATAATAAATAAAATATGTTCGTAACAACCTCTTTTTGAAATAAATTTTTAATTAGAGATTATTAAACATAAGACGTGAAAAAAACATAA
>JAOLAV010000040.1 GCA_028338895.1 Fidelibacterota bacterium | reverse complement strand
ATAATCATAAATTGTAAAAAAAGAAGAAACAGTTCCCGAGCCAGATGCGGACTGCATTCGAATCTCAAATCGGCCATATTGAAATGTCTCAATCGAACGATATTCTGCACCTCTATAAGGCTTTTGAGCAAAAATTATTTCAAAAAGTAATAAAAGAATAAATATATTTTTCATTAAAGTTCCTTTTTAAACATACGAGCATAATCTATTACAAATGATGCTGGAAAGATAGAATTATCAACTCCTTGTACTCCTCCCCAGTCCCCGCCTATAGCAAGATTAAGAATAAGAAAAAATGGGCTATCATATGGCCAAGAGCTGTAACTACTTCCTAAAGGTTTATCATAATCAAAATATTCAATTCCATCGACAAAACCTTTAATATTAGTTGAATCCCACTCGATAGCATAAGTATGAAATTGATTTTCAAGCTGATCATCATCATAAATACTTTGTTGATCAGACCCATATACATTTGCATACAAATTCTCATTATGAAGGCTGAAAAAAACTCTATTGGGGTCATATCCTACATGCTCCATTATATCAATCTCGCCAGAATACGGCCAGCCAATAGAATCTATAATTGAATTCAACATCCAAATGGCAGGCCAAGTTCCATTCCCAGAGGGGAGTTTCGCTCTTACTTCCCAAAAACCATATTGTAACTCAACTTTATTTTTTGTGGTAATTCTCCCCGATGTATACCCCGGATTATTGGGGTTAAATGGCATATCTTTTTGCGCTCTTAAATAAAGGTATCCATTCTGGAGAGTAATATTATTTTGATGCTGAGTATAGGATTGTAATTCATTATTAAAGGCTCCAGGCCACCATAATTCAATATTCCAATATTTTAGATTAAGAGTATCACTATTAAACTCGTCATTCCAAAACAATTCATAACCTTCTGGTATTTTATCGTTAGTTAAACAATCCCCATCATCTATAGTTGCACTTTCATCATAATTAGCCGCTTCGGGGTCCATACAACCAGAGTAAACACATTTTTGGTTATCAATTGTTGCAATAGGATTATAATTGATAGCCTCATTATCTGTACATCCATCAATCTCTTCATAAACTAGATCTGTTTTATTTGACTCGTGGCACGAAAAGAGAATCAAAATAATCATTAAAAAAAATCTAGTCATTGAAAATCACCTTACTACCGTAATCCATAAGATGATCATCTGTTAATACCGGGAAACTTGGTTCAACTTTTGCATATGGTTGATTAGAGAAATTGACATTCATATCGACGGATGAAAGGTTAATTTTTTCAAATTTATCAGTATCAATTTTTATTACGTTTGAGTAGATACTTTGGAGAGAGTCTACTTTCACTTTCATGAAACTAAGCCTTTCTTTTTGAGCGCCTCTTGAGCTTAAGTATTTCTTTTGGTAAACTGTCGATTTAATATAATCAGCCCATTTATTTCTAATACGTATTACACTATTGTGGTTATCAAAGTCTAGTCCATAAGCTTTTTGAGTGATATGAACATCTCTGAATAAATCAGCAATTGCATATTTTAACTCATTTGAAAATAATTTTTTATTAGTTTTTTTATTTCTAAAAACAAGAGGATGTTTTTTTATAAGATTAAGAAAATCTAAAACTGAGTAATCTTTATCATCATGATTTAATAAAATATTATCATTAATCTTTTTAATATCTTCAAATGAGACAATATCTGTATTCTCATTTATTTCCCAAATTTCATTATTAATAACAGCTTCTTTTTTTTCTTTCTCAATTAAGTAAATTTTTCTCAACTTATTTGAAAAATCATCAAAAACCTCTGCTTTATAATCAAGGCTCTTACCTTTCATTATTTTTTTTACATATGCGGCATAATTTTGAATCGCATTTTTTTCTTTATAATTATTTTCTACTTCTTGCCATGTCTCTTCTTTCTGTTTTTGTGTTACATCTACACTCGTTATCCAACTGTCAATTTCAAAACATATTATTTTTTTTTGATCGATCCTAAAAGGACCATAAATTTTATTTTTAATGGGTCCTCTAAAAAAGAGTACTTCGTGCACAGCTTCTATCATTTCTTCACTTTTTGAAACAGACTTTTTAATAAGGTCAGTATTTAGGTTAAGTCTTTTAATCAATCCTTCAATTTTATAATCATTCGCTATGTTATTGATGACTTTAGTATATTTTTTATCAATTGTAATAAATTTTATATTGTAAGACCTTTTACTCAGATTCGCTATTTTTTTTATTTTTGCAGAGTCTATTTCAACTGTTTCATATCCAAAAACTTTAAGCATCTCTTGCCTCATACCTTGCTCTTTTTGCCCTTTTATTATATCTTTTTGAGCCTCTGTCATTGAATAATTATTTTTTTCGAATTCAAGTGCTAGAAGCTTTTCTGCGATTAAGGAATTAAGTACAATTTTTTTATGGATATAACTATCTCCTCTACAATATGATGGCCTTGGAGTGTATTCAGCTCTTTTAATAAATTCATTAACCATTATTTTTTTTTCTCCAATCTCAACTAATATATTTTGAGATTGAATTCTATTTTTTTCAACTGATTTTTCACATGATTGAAAAATTGCAAAAAGAACAATCAATAAGGGAAGTGCTACCTTGCTCATAGAGCTAAATTAAATTACTAAAAAAGTTTAAATCTAAATGTAAGAAGAGAGACATCTCCAAGAAGACCTATCGATTGGTAGGAATAATCAATACCAACACTTTTATTATTAACAATATTTTTTTCATAACCGAAACCAAAAGTTAACGTTGAAAATGGAATTTCAAAGATTGATATTTTTTGCATCTCGTTGGATTGAGATATTCCAATATTTTTAACACCACCTCTTAGGAAAAATTTATTTCCTCCCGCTATTTGCATCGAGTACTCTGTACCTAAGTTAATAGACTCACTGTTATTATTTGGATGCAAGACATCAAAGGATAAAATAAGAGCATGAAATTCATTAATAATTGGCTTAAAAGAGGTACCAAGTCTAAAGATTAAAGGTAATTCCCATGACTCAGTTCTATATTGACCGATAACATTCTCATAGTTCCCATTTTCATTTTCTAATATATCTATAGGGTTTATGAGGTCTATACCATCATATCGCATTTTCGAACCATAATTAGAAATACTCATACCTATTTTCATGGCATCATTTCTTTTGCCTGTTGTTGAAAAAAAGTTTGTCTCAACAATTACACCTAGATCTAAAGCAAATGCTTTTGCTGATGAATGCCAAATATTAGAGTTCACCATTTTCAGTGAAGCACCAAATGAAAACCAATCAACTAAATTTCGACCATAAGCAATAGAAGCAGCTAAATCATTTGCATTATAAAATTCACCAGTTCCATTTTGATTTAAAATATTTGTGACTTCAATAGAACCATAATTAAAATCAGTAAACCAAGCGCTTAGAGTACCAAATCTTCCTAAATTAAATGCAGCAGCAAAAGAGGAATGACTTATCCCAGCTACCCAATCTTGGCTAGACATACCAATTTCAAAACCTTTTACTTTTGCTAATCCAGCAGGATTCCAATAAGCCGATACAGCATCATCAGCCAAAGAGACATAAGCTTCTCCCATAGCAACAGCATTGCTACTTGTGCCTATTTCTAAAAAATTAGCAGTGGTTGTCCCGTATCTATATTGTGCATGGCAAAAAGATAAAAACAAAAGTTGATATAAAAGAAAATTCTTCATTTGATAACAGCAAATTTCCCAACATGCTCATGTTGATTTAATGAAACTTCTGTAAAGGTCGACTTAACATGATATAAATACATACCTGCTGCAATTTCTAGTCCCTCTTCATTTAATAAATCCCAATGTACCATTCCACCAGAAATATTATCATTTGTAATTGTCTTAATTTTAACTCCACTCGATGTGAAGATTGTGATTACAGAACTAGAGGGTATGTTTGTAAACATTATTTTTCTAGGTTGATTAAGAAATGGGTTAATCACTGCTTCTTCCATAGCATTTGTTCCAACATAAGGATTTGGAACTACTCTTATCTTATTCATATCATTTTTTAAACTATCAGCATTAATTGCTTTTATGTTATCCAACGAAAATTTAAAAGTATCTGTTAACCAAAAATTCCTATCCCATTCGATTGAATATCTGGCACCTTCTTGAGGATAAAAAGTTGAATCCGTATTCAGAAAATCAAGAACAAAAGATGTTCCCTTCCAATTATTTAAGGAATCTACATCCCCAACAAGAATACGATCGTTAGACATGTTGAATTCACCATCATAGGACCATGTGGGCCCAGCATAGTCTTGTACGACCATATCCATTAATGTATAATTTCCTTCGCTGTCTAAAATTGTTTTGTTAACTACATAAAAATTAAAAGACTGCCCTAAAATTATTCGATTTGGGAACCATAGTCTATTATCAAGTTCATCATAGATTCCCAATGGACTTTCTACTCTTGAAGTATAATTTTCACCTGATGTAAAAATGATTTCACAATCCCAAGGCACTAAACTAGACTCACGCGTAGTCATCGTAATATTAAGATCTCCCGATTGATCACCAATCCAACCTGTTTTTGCAGAGTCAAGGACAGGCATTATATTTTTTTGATTAATGCTTAATTGAAGGCCTTCAAAAACATCTGACAATACATTATTATTCATAAACCAGGCATTCTCATCTTCATTGAATAGAAGGTTTGAACCACTATAATTAGGCTGTCCCGTAATATCATAAAGTGGGCTTTCTGAATATATCTGTTGATTTTTTGTTTTATTGAAAACTTTAAATCCTGGGTTTGAAAAAACGATAGGTCTTTCTAAATCATTAAAAACAGTGTCAAAGTTGAACGTAATAAAATAGTCATTACCTGGAATAACTTGCTCCCTTGAAACTATATCAATTGAGATAGATCCTGTACCAATCATATTACTATTTAAAGAATCTAATATTATCTCTGGATCGTTATAACCTGCCGGATTGGCTCTTGGTATCACTATTGCAATATTTTTACCTACACCTCTAATATTATCGTATTCATCAATATCTATCACCGTAGTATTCTCTGAAGGTGAGATCCCCGGGCCAATATCTGGTGCTCCATAGTCATATGCTACAATTGCATAATAATATGTCCTTCCATTATCAACGTTTTCATCTCTAAAATAATGTTTTATACCAGTATTATCTCCAAGGTTATATGCTGCACCATTCACGAGTCCATAATCTGTAAACCCATTATACTCATCAACTAAATCACATTGATAGATTGGTTTTAAGAACATAGGAGTACCATATCCATCTGTGATAACCTCAGCATCTGAAAAGTATTTATCTGTTGATCTAAATAATTTATACCCTTCAAAGTCGTTGATATTCCCTAAAAAAGGATCCCTTGTGAGCTTATCAGCATCATCATCCCAGCTTAACATGACATATCCATCCCCAGCAGAAGCTGTAAGGGTTGGTGTTTTTGGTGGCTGAGCAAACCTATAATCTTTTTCGTATATTATTTGTACAATAGATTTTAATTGAAATAATGCCGGTGCAATGTGATCGGATGAATTCAAACCCTCAAGAGGATCGTATGAATGTATCTCAGCCATAGATATTCGTTCTGTTTTACCTTGATAAAGTGGAAAAGGGCCTGAGGCAAAAAGCTCTACTAGGTTTGCAACAGTACCATAATATTCAGTTAAGGAGTCCATCGATACTAGGTCCCACATTACATCATCATTTCGAAACCACGGGCTCCCTGGGGGAGCAGGATGTTGATCAAATATTGGAAATAATTGAAAAGAAGTCAATCCTATCATATCTGATTCTGTTACATCCGTTGCTGCAAAATTTGGCTCGCAACCTACTGACTCAACATAATCAGGTCTATGGTTTCCCTCTCCTTGGTCTGGTCCTGTATAATTAATTTCGAGTGGTCCCACACCATCTAGACCAACATCATTACCAGGGTTTTCACTAGCTGAATAAATACCATCTCCATCTAAATCTTCACCATCTTCCCAATCTTGATCTTCATCAGCATCCCAATGACTTTTTAATTCAGCAGCCGTTAATTTGTAAAAATCTAAAAACTTAGATAAATCATTAATTCCATCAGTTGGCCCAATAAAATTAACAGCTTGATTATCTCTTTTCTCATCGATTAAGCCATCATCATCATTGTCTATCCCATCGTAAGCCAATCCTGGGCTTTCTAAATATGCAAACCCCATAATACCAGGTAAGAGTCCTGATATACCAATACCGTTCTCATCCCAAGAGTATGACATATCTAATAAATCATTAAAAAATCCGACTTCATCATCTGCAGCATCTCCTCCAATGGCATTATCAACCCAATAGCCAAAACAAACTTCTGGTAGATCATATTCGGAGGTATTAGAAATATTATATTCCCAAAAGATCGCATCCCTTGCTTGAGGATTATTCCATTGGAACCCTCTAGTTTCAACTCGTATACCAAGTCCTCCCCAAGGTTCTCCGCTTTGGATTGATATATCTTCACCAATCTTTTTCGAACTATACCTAGGGTAATATTTAACCAAATCATCTTCACCTAAATATTCTAAATCATGGGCATCATTTACCACAAAATATGTTTCTAAATCTGCATATGTGACCCCGCGACCAAATCTTCCATTCCATTCTCCAGCCCAAATATTACCTTCTGAAGAAGGCCATCCGGCATTAGGCCAAGAATTAGGTAGACGACTTATTGCTGGGTATTCACCATTTTCATTAAAATATCCAAAAACAGGATAAAACCCCCAATTTATTGTACCTGTGGGGTCAACATCCATCTCTTCCCTATAACTGGTCTGCAAATAATGAAGAGTATGATAATTATAGTCTGATAAAAAAGAAAGGTTTGTTATTGGAATAGTATCAACAGTATTGTTGTCTAAATCATCTTGAATATATACTCTAGCACCAACTAACAATCCAATTCCATCTAACATTTTAGTACCTTCTGGATTATTTGGCCATTTTGAAACATTGGCTTTAGGCCAGTCCGATAATTGAGTGCTATTTTTATAATATAAATACACTCTATTACCATTCATATACCCTTCTCTTTCTGCTTCAATATCTCCAGCAGGATCATTGGGTCCTGCATAATCAAGGCCCTGAGCTCTAAGAAGAGTAAAACATATAAATAATAAATATATTTTTTTCATCATTTTTAAAACTTAATCGTTAACCCAATTTTAATTTCTCTCGGTCCTGAGAACATAGATGGATCTTTATATCTATCATCATAATCATTAAAGTTACTTCGGTGACTTAAGAGCTCTTGATCCGTCACGACTGAAGTATATGACCTACCCGTTTCAGAGCTTACTCCGTATTCATTACGCCTATCTGTTACATTTCTCATAAGCAAATTGATGTTAGGTCGATAACCAAATATTTTTGGCAGATTTATATACCCAGTTAAATCAACTGTATAGTTCGATGGTTTGTAATCATTATTTGGATAAAGGTTTAAT
>JAOLAV010000038.1 GCA_028338895.1 Fidelibacterota bacterium | reverse complement strand
GTTCCAGAATCAATACTTTCGATAAAGTAAGATCCACCAATAGCATCAGTTATCGTAACATTCTCAAAATTAATACCAACGTTTGAATTGTAAGCATTCTCATGGATGACCATCTGTAAACGAGCTATTGAACCAGTTCCAATTTCGATATTATTATTTTCAGCATTGTACATAATAACTCGAGTCAATCCATTCGCGAGTTCGTTGAAATCAATATTAAAGCCAGTAGATCTTTCGGTTGTTGTGAGACCAATTACATCAATATAATTTGGAGAATCTGCAATATCAAATTGGAGACCACCGACCAGACCTGAGTTTCCTAAATGAATATCAATCATGACTTCTTCCGATATATCACCAGTATCTGAGGTTGCACTCATTGTAACAACATCACCAATGGTAAGTGAACCACTATTGATTTGACCTCCAATAATAGCACCATCTTCATCACTAACGGTTAAAGCGTAGCCTTCTAATTCAAAAAAAGCGGATAGTATATCAGAGCCATTATAGTGCAAGTTAATTACAGTACCATTTCCTCCAGCAGCAATCCCACTACCGTTATTGCTATAAAAAACCACACGTGCTGATCCATCGTCTAAGACATTGTAATCAGCTGAAAAATTATCAGCATCAATAGCTGAGACACTTAAAAGTAACAAAAGGTCGGGTGTCGAAAGGATATCAAACTGGATTCCACCAACTGTATTTACCGGGTTCTCAATGGATACAGGTACAACAATATCACTGGTGTAGCCGGAAACATCGACATCTCCAATTGTGACAGTTACATTAGAGAAAGCAAAGCTGATAGGTAATAACAAAAACCAATTAAAAAGACACTTTCGTAATGAGATCATGGATCCTCCAACTAAATAAAATTTTGAGATATTAAAAGTCTTTAATTACAACAATCTGATAATAACAATAAAGTTTAACAAATTGTGTTTATATAAAATAACGATTTTCTACCAGTATACCACTCATAAATTAATCCTCTAAAGCTTGAAGAAGATCAGAATATAGATCCTCGATATTTTCCACACCTACTGAAAGCCTAATTAATGTCCTTGGTAATCCCATTGCTTTTTTAACATCACTTGGAATTGAGACATGAGTCATATCATACGGCACAGAAATCAAACTCTCTACACCACCTAAACTTTCAGCCAAAGTGAACAATTTAATTTTCTTTAAAAAAGAATCTCTTTTTTCAATAGAACTCACAATAATTGAGATCATACTGCCATAAATTGGTTGACCATCAGGGTTCAACTGCTGCTTGGTTGCCAAATCATGCTGTTCATGACTTTCAAGGCCAGGATAAATAATAGATTTTACTTCATCATGAGATTCTAGTTTTTTTGCTAATTCAAAAGCACTATCGGACTGATGCTGAACGCGCAATCCAAGTGTTTTTGTACTTCTCAATAAGAGCCAACAGTCAAAAGGACTTGGTACGGCTCCTCCTGATTTCTGAATAAAGTAAAGCTTTTCTGCGAGGACTTCATCACTCGTGATAAGAACTCCAGAAATTAAATCACTATGCCCGCCAATATATTTTGTCGCACTATGCATAATTACATCAGCCCCTAGTTGCAATGGTGACTGACCATAAGGACTCATAAAAGTGTTATCAACAGCAAGATAAATACGATGTTTTTTACAGACTTTAGAGATTTCTTTTATATCACAAAGTTCTAAAAGCGGATTTGTAGGTGTTTCAACAAATACAATTTTTGTATTTGGTTTTATTGCTGATTCAACTTCCTCAATATTTCTTGTGTCTACAAAATCAAATTGAAACCCATGTGATTCCAAGACTTGAGTTGTCATACGATAAGTACCACCATAAGTATTTCTACCAATAACGACATGATCTCCATTCTTCAGCATTTGGAATAAGGAAGTTATTGCAGCCATTCCACTTGAGAAAGCGATGGCAAAATCAGCATCTTCTAATGAAGCAATATTCTCTTCATATCTTTTTGTTGTTGGGTTACCCGCTCTTGAGTAATCGAAACCTTTGTTCACACCTACGCTTTCCTGTTCAAAAGTTGAAGTTAAATGCAAAGGCGGAATCACAGCCCCTGTTTCTTGGTCAACCTTATTACCAGCATGAACAGCGCGTGTAAGGAATTTCTTTTTGTTTTCCATTATTAAACCTGGTTATATCCTTTATTTAAATAGTTTTGTAACTTTTTAAATTTAATTTCAATTTCTTCTCCTTGCGGGCTCCTAACTAAAACTTTTTCATTCCTTCCATGCTTCTGTTCTGCTTGAACGGGCGTTCTTACTTGCTGAGGCTGGTTCGTTTTTTTTTGTTCTCTAGCGCCAGAAAAGCCCATACCAGTTGTCTCTTGATGAGACGTTTTCATATTTCTCACTTGAGGTCTTTTTCTAACCGGTTCTTGTTCCATTCCTTGTATTTGGGTTCTGAATAATCTTTGCACTGTCACGGCATTCATATCAGCCATCATATCTTGAAACATTTTAAAACCTTCAGATTTATATTCTAAGAGCGGGTTCTTCTGACCATAAGCTCTAAGGTTAATACCTTCTCTTAATTGATCCATACCATATAAATGATCTTTCCATTTATCATCAATTGTTCTGAGCATAACAAAACGTTCAAACCCCCGCATAGTATCTGAATCTAGCAGTGACTCCCTCGCTTTGTAAACCGACCTTGCTTGATCAAGAAGCCAATTACTAACATCTTCAGATGATAAAATATTATCATTCAACTCTTTTTGTATTTTCTCAAGGGAAACATCCACCATAATATGACTTGAAAAATGTTGTCGAAGGTACTCCCATTCCCATGTTTCAGGTGTTCCTTTTTGAGTCTGAGCTTCCACCTCATCTAAAATAAAGTCATCTAAAATTTGATAAACTGTGTCTTTGCTATTATCCCCTTCGAGAGCTTGATTTCGGATGTCATAGATGACTTGTCTCTGTTGGTTCATAACGTCATCATATTCTAATAAATGTTTTCTTATGCCGTAGTTTCTAATTTCTACTTTTTTCTGTGCGTTTGTTATCGCTCGAGTAACCATTTTAGCGGAGATAACCTCACCTTCTTCAATACCCATTCGATCCATAATAGCCGCTACTTTATCCGAGCTAAACAATCGCATCAAATCATCTTCTAATGATAAATAAAACCTTGAAGACCCGGGATCTCCTTGACGACCACTTCGACCTCTTAATTGCAAGTCGATTCTTCTTGATTCGTGTCTTTCAGTACCAATGATGTGCAACCCACCTAATTCTTTGACTCCATCAGCAAGCTTAATATCAGTACCACGCCCAGCCATGTTTGTTGCTATCGTTACAGCACTTTTCTGTCCAGCTCTAGTAACAACTTCGGCCTCACTTTGGTGTTGTTTTGCATTTAAAACATTATGTGGAATATTTTTTATTTTCAACATTCGCGCAAGGAGTTCAGAGATCTCGACTGAAATCGTTCCAACAAGAACGGGCTGACCTTTTTGGTGACACTCTATAATCTCTTCAATAGCAGCATTATATTTTTCACGCTTAGTTTTGTAAACAAGGTCCTCTCTATCATCTCTTGATATAAAACGATGAGTGGGTATGACGGTTACATCAAGCCCGTATATTGAGCCCAATTCTTCCGCTTCCGTTTCCGCGGTTCCTGTCATCCCTGCTAATTTATCGTACAACCTAAAATAATTTTGAATTGTAATTGTTGCTAGTGTTTGTGTCTCTCTCTCGATACGAACATTTTCTTTTGCTTCGAGCGCTTGGTGAAGACCATCAGAATACCTTCTTCCAGGCAAAACTCTTCCTGTAAACTCATCAACAATCATTACCTTACTATCTTCTAAGACATATTCCACATCTTTTTCATATAGCGTATAAGCTTTTAATAATTGATTAAAGTTATGAATAGTTCCACTTCGATGAGCATGCAACTGATGAGCTTTTTCACGTTCTTTTTCTTTCGCTAAAGAATCTAAGCTTTCGTTTTCATCTACTTCTAGGAGGAGTTCACCTAAATCTGGGATAATAAATGTCTCAGGACTCCCCGGTGAAAGAATATTTCTTCCTTTTTCTGTTATATCCATGGCATGACTTTTCTCTTCTATCGAGAAGTATAAATCGTCATCCACTTCATGCATCTTCTTATCTCTAATATGATCGGATTCAACATTCTGAGCAAGTTTCAACATTCCAGTCTCTTGAAAAATTTTCATTACCTGTTTGTGCTTTGGCATACCGCGCTGTGCCTGTAATAGCTTTAAACCTGCAGTATCTTTATCGCCTTTTTCTAAAAGCTTTTGCGCTTCACTAACTAAATCCCCAACTAATTCTGATTGCTTTTTTACTAAATTCTGAACCCCAGGTTTTAAGGTTGTAAATGTTTCATCTACTGGTGCATCTACGGCACCCGAAATAATTAATGGAGTTCTAGCCTCATCTATCAGAACACTATCAACCTCATCCACTACAGCAAAAGCATGACCTCTTTGGACTTTATCCTCTTTCTGGAGAGACATATTATCTCGGAGGTAATCGAAACCAAATTCATTATTTGTACCATAAGTAATGTCCCTACTATACATTTCCCTACGCTGAGAATTATCCATAGAATTCAATATAAAACCAACGGATAAGCCAAGGCGCTTATACACTTCACCCATCCATTCGGCATCTCTTTGAGCCAAATAATCATTAACAGTAATAACGTGAACACCCCTACCTGTTAGTGCATTTAAATAGATTGGCATTGTGGCAACAAGCGTTTTCCCTTCACCCGTTTTCATTTCTGCAACTTTCCCATTATGCAGGATAATCGCACCAATTAACTGGACATCATACGGGATCATTTCCCATTTAATATCCTGCTCTGAAACACGCCAAGAGGTTCCAAACATTCGTCGAGAAACATCTTTAACAATTGCAAAAGCCTCTACCATTATGAGTCCTAAAGCTCCTTGCTCAGCTTTCAGAATCTGTTGCTGTCTCTCTTTCCTGTCCATCGCTGTCGATAAACTATTCTCTTTTTCAAGCCTCGAATTGACGACAAAATCTCTTAGCTCTTGCGTTCTTTCAATCAACTCTTGATCTGTTTTTGAAGCTAAATCTTCATATTTTTGATTTATTTGAACAATAATAGGAGATAATTTTTTAATCTCTCTATCAGACTTTGTTCCAAATAATCTTGAAAGTACCATTTTTATGCTTTCCCTTTCTTCTGATAGTCCTTGTACACAGCATCTAAGATACCATTGATAAAGCTAGGACTTTCGTCAGTACTATAAACTTTAGCGATTTCAACCATTTCAGTTATGGATACTTTTGAAGGAACCTCTTTAATAAAATAAATCTCACAAATCCCCATTCGGAGGAGCACTCTATCAACCTTAGCAACTCGATCAAATTCCCAGTTCTGGAGATGTGTCTTAATTAATTCATCTGCCCATTTCACATTGTCTAAAACGCTATTAAATAATAATGTAATAAAATCTAAATTATCTTTTCTATCCGGAGCATTCTCTAATACGCGATCTATGGTTACTTTTCTTTCAGTATCCGAAAATTGATGAGAAAATAGCGCCTCTAAAACGCCTTCTCGTGCCGTTCTTCTTGAGTGGACTTTCATCTTATTTGTTTGAGCCAACCATAAATATCTTCTGACTCTTCTCTTTGAATTGCTAAAATAGTTTCTCTGATCTTTTTTGTAATCGGTCCCATTTCATTTTGATTAATTTCATAAGTTTTTTCATTGAATGTAATCTTACCTACAGGTGAAACAACAACAGCAGTACCAGTACAGAAAATTTCATCGGCATGCTCAATATCATCAATATATAGGTCTGTTTCTTCAACCTCAATATTTAAAACGTCTTTCGCAACAACACAAACAGAGTCTCTGGTAACTCCACCAAGGATAGATCCAGATAGAGATGGTGTTTTAAGAACCCCGTCTTTATAAATGAAAAAATTAGCTGAGCCAACCTCTTCAATACGCTTGCCATCAGCAGCATCTAAATAGACAACCTCATCATACCCTTCATCTTTAGCCTGTGATAGAGGGTATAAGGATGCAGAATAATTACCAATCGCTTTTATATTACCAATTCCTTTAGGAGCTGCACGATGATATTGGTCCGTTATTTTAAGATTTAAAGGTCGGATACCTTTTTTAAAATAAGGACCTACAGGAGTAACAAAGACCATAAAAGTGTAGTCAGATGCGGGCTTAACACCAAGCCCAGCGGATGTTCCCCAAATAACAGGCCGAATGTAGAGACTACCCTTACCATAAGGCGGGACATAGTCAATGTTATCTTTTACTGTTTTCATAACGGCATCCATAAAAAATTGTGTATCCATTTCAGGAATACATAATCTCCTAGTTGAAAAAGCCATTCTAGCTGCATTTTTATCTGCTCGGAAAAGCACTATATTACCTTTTATGGTTCTAAAAGCCTTCACGCCTTCAAATGCACCTTGCCCATAGTTTAAAACGTTTGCAGCTGGTGATAATTCAATATTTCCATAAGGTACAATAGCACCATTTTTCCAGGTCTCATTTTGTGAGCATGTTGCTTTGAACATACTTTTTGTAGGCACGACATCAAATCCGAGTTTATCCCATTGAATATTTATCATTTTATTTCAAAACCTCTCTACTAATTACAAGGCGTTGAATTTCAGATGTTCCTTCATAGATCTGAGTTATTTTAGCATCTCGCATGAGCTGCTCTACTCCATATTCTTGGATGTAACCATATCCACCATAAATTTGGACACACTCGGTAGCCGAAGACATTGCCGTATTAGAAGAAAACAACTTTGCCATGGAGCTTTCTTTATTATATGGCAGCCCTTGATCTTTGAGTATCGCTGCTCGCCAAACAAGTAACCTTGCGGCATCCGTACTTGTCGCCATATCTGCTAACTTATTTTGGATTGAACCAAATTCTGAAATTTTTTTACCAAATTGCTTTCTTTCTTTTGAGTAGGAGGTTGCTTTTTCTAGAGCCGAACGAGATAGCCCGACCGCTTGAGATGCAATCCCAATTCTTCCGCCACCTAATGTTTTCATCGCTATTTTAAAACCTTCTCCGATGCTACCTAATAAATTTTCTTGAGGCACCATACAATTCTCAAAGTACAGCTCACAAGTATCAGAGGCACGAATTCCGAGTTTATCTTCTTTCTTCCCCGTAGTTATTCCTTCAAGTTTTTTATCAATTATAAACGCCGATATTCCTTTTGAACCGATGCCTTTTTCAGTTAGACAAAAAAGAATAATAATATCTGAATTAATACCATTGGTAACCCAATTTTTTGTTCCATTAATAATAAAATGGTTGCCTTTCTTTTCAGCAAAGGTATTCATATTACTTGCATCAGAGCCAGACTGAGGTTCACTTAAGCTATATGCTCCTAGTTTTAAACCTCGAGCTAATGGTTTTAAGTATTTCTCTTTTTGAGAATCAGTTCCCCAGTCAAATAAAACTTGGCAGGCGAGAGAATTATTGACGGACATAATTGTAGAGGTTGCTAGCTCAACAGCTGCAATCTCTTCGATGGCAAGGACAAAACTAAGGGTATCCATTCCTGCACCACCCCATTTTTCAGGTATCATCATACCCATAAAACCAATTTCACCCATTAGTTTAATTTGCTCTTTTGGAAACAATGATTTTTCATCTCTTTCAATAACACCTGGTAACAAATGAGTTCTTGCAAAATTTCTAGCGGTTTCTTGAACAAGTAATTGTTCTTCAGTTAAAGAAAAATTAATCATATCTTTTCAACAACGATCGCAGAGGCTTCGCCTCCACCAATACAGAGTGAGGCTACTCCTAATTCAATATTTTTTCTATTCATTCCATTTAATAAAGTTGTAAGTATCCTCGCGCCTGAAGCACCAATTGGATGTCCTAAGGCAATAGCACCTCCAAAAATATTCACATCACTATAATCTAATTTATAATCATCTATCGCAGCCATTGGCACGACTGAGAATGCTTCATTTATTTCCCACAATCCTATATCTGAGCTTTCAATCGCTACTTTTTTTAAGACGGCTTTGATAGCTTTAGTTGGCGCTGTTGTAAACCACTCAGGCTCATGAGCTGCCGATACATGCCCCAGAATCCTCGCTACAGGCTTCAAACTCAATTCCTTTGCTTTTGATTCACTCATAACCAATAAAACTGATGCTCCATCATTCAAAGTAGAAGCATTAGCAGCTGTGATGGTACCTTCTTTTTTGAATACAGATCTCAAGTTAGGAATTTTATCGAAGTTGACTTTCCCTGGCTCTTCATCATGAGATATATCTATTGTTTTTCCTTTTCTCTCTTTGACTTGGACAGGAATAATTTCTGAATCAAACATTCTTTTTGCCTGTGCATCTAAAGCACGTTTATAAGAGCTTATTGCGTATGCATCTTGATCTTCACGACTGTAATTACGCTTTGTGGCTAACCCTTCAGCGCAATTGCCCATGTGTTTATCATTATAAGCATCCCAAAGTCCATCATGAATAACACTATCAATTAAATTATCATGCCCCAGCTTTAGTCCTCTTCGAACTTTATTTAAT
>JAOLAV010000037.1 GCA_028338895.1 Fidelibacterota bacterium | reverse complement strand
GTCTTCACTGTATTACTTGGATCAATAACATCTATGGAAGTATTGGCTTTTAATAAAAAGTACTGGATAGGCATTACAATAGAAGAAGGCGTAGAGATGTTTCCAAGGACGCAGCTAACCACTTCACCGTATTCTAAATCTGTTTTCGGAACAGATAATGTTTTTCCATCTATTGGAAGGATTGGGGTGGGTACTTTGGAACCTGAGGCTGCATTTCATATAAAAAACAAGAACAATGAAACTGATATTTTACTGATTAAAGATGCAAATAATAACGCACAAGTAAAAGTAGCAAATGATGGAACGCTTACTGTCCCTGATGGTATTTTTGGTAATGGAGAACTAGGAGTTGGAACACAAGATCCAAGTGCAAATATTCATATTATTGGAACTAGTAATGATGATCCACTTCTTATTACAGATGATGCTGGAGCGACTAAAGTAAAACTTTTAAGTAATGGACGCCTTGGAATCGGGACCGATACTCCAGAAGCCGGTTTTCATGTCGTATTACCAGAGAATGATGAAAGTGACCTTCTAAAGCTTAAAGGAGATGATGGTTCAATTGTAGTCGATAAGCTTGGGAAACTAGTATTACAGGAAGGGGCATTAATAGTTTTTAACGACCAAACTACATTGGCATCTGCCAATTTTGGAGGTGCTGCTATAGGTGTATCTTCGCCAGAAGGAGCTCTTATAAATGCTGCATCAGGTTCAATTGAGCTTAATATAGGGAGCGGTGATAACTCGATTAATAAAGTTGAAATAAATGCTGGAAGCACTGAAATTAAAACAGATTTAAATATAACTGGTGAGAGTAGCTTAGATGTCTCCGGTGCAACAACTCTGGCTGCAACGACCGTAGGTGGAACCCTAGGTGTAACCGGTGCGACAACTTTAGCTGCAACGACCGTAGGTGGAACCCTAGGTGTAACCGGTGCGACAACTTTAGCTGCAACGACCGTAGGTGGAACCCTAGGTGTAACCGGTGCGACAACTTTAGCTGCAACGACCGTAGGTGGAACCCTAGGTGTAACTGGTAAAGTCCACTTGACGAATACACAGGATGCCAACCAGACCGCTGGTACTGGTGCTTTGACTATTGGAAGCGTAGCGGCTGGTCACATATCTATAGATGGTAATGAAATTATGGCTAGAGCTGGATCAGAGTATTCAACTCTTTTCATTAATACTGACGGTGGAAATGTGAAAATAGGAAATGGAGGTTTAGATGTTACGGGTGCAATGACTGTAGGTGTTATTAATGGGAATACCGAGTTTCATACAAATTCTACAAACCAAGGTAAATTTTACGTTAAAAATAGTGGAAATAATAATAACGTCCTTATACATTCTGGCTTAAATGAATACGGGTACCTAGGAGATCACACTCGTAGATGGTGGTCATTAAATATTTATAAAGGATATTCCAATGAATGGAACACGTATTCTGATATTAGATTAAAAGAAAATATTCGTTTTTTGAATTCGGAAGAAACCTTGGAAAAGCTTTTGACTCTGCGCGGCGTACAGTATGATGCAAAAGAAGACACTCCATTATACACTACAAGCGAGAACGCTTCGCCTGGTGATAATGAAAATATATTGGGTGTTATTGCACAAGAAGTAGAGAAAGTTTTTCCCGGCATACTTGGAAGTGAATCTGGAGGATATAAAACCGTACAGTATGATAAGTTTGTTCCGGTTTTTATCGAAGCAATAAAACAAATAAAAATAGAAAAAGATAAAGAGATAGAAGAACTCAAAAAAGAGTATGATGCACTTCTTGCTAGAATTGTAAACTTAGAAAATCAATAAAAATTACTAGCTCACAAGGTTGTGATGCTAGCAACTAGATTTTTTATGATAAACAATATCATCTTTAATTATTTCAAGGATTTAATTATGGCAAATGCCAAAATGTTATTTAAATATTTTTCTATTTTTCTTCCCGTTATAATTCTGTCTCAAATTTGTGAGCCAGTATATACGGTTCCTAAATTAATACAGACTAATTCTCATGCTGGTGAGATGACCGATGGTAGTAGTTTTACCGCAAATATTACAATCGGGCAATCAATCACCGTAAATCAGATAGATAATGTTGTTCAGAATAGTGCAGCATTAGGATTCTGGTCGGATTTTTTGAAAGAACCTGTTGCTCCAGTTCTACGAGCTTCTGATGGAGACCATCAAGATATGGTTATGGTTGAATGGGATATCCAAAATGATTTAACTGGACCTCCGGTAACGGTGGATGAAGTTACGCTTGTTCGAAATAATTTTATTTTAGCAACATTGCCTATCAGCCAAACTCAGTATCTTGACTTTAATGTATTCCCTGGAACCGATTATCAGTATGAAGCAATAGTCTCTAATAACCTAGGTAGCAGCAGTGGTGGAGAAGATGGGGGGTTTTTAAACCCGAATGGTGTTATAACAGGTCAAGTTCTTACTGAAAGTGGTAATCCTGTTAAAAATACAAAGGTTACACTATCGCCGAACCTTGGGAAGTCTATAAAATTTGAAGGCGATGGCTATCTTTTTTGGTTTGATAAAGATTTAAATACAAATCGTCAATTTATAGGTCTTGAAAATAATTATACTCTAGAGACCTGGTTCCGCTCTGTATCTGAATCTGAACAAACGATGTTCTCAGCTGTGGACTCGGCAAGTGAAAGTTATTATGTGAATTTAGGAATTACTGGAGATGGAAAAATCTCTTGGACTCATAGAGACATTACGCTTACTTCATCAGAACAGTATGCTGGTCCAGGCCAACCTTGGCATCATATTGCCGTTGTTTATAATGATGGTGCAATGACAATGTATGTAGATGGAAGCATTGCTGGTGAGGCTACTGGAGGATCTAATCTTGATGATAAAGTTGAAATTGTTTTGGGTAAGAATGGGCCAACGGATCATACTAAGTTTTTCATAGGCTATCTTGATGACTTTCGTATCTGGGATCGTGCTGTCGAATGGGAAACTATACGTAGTAAAAATGATTTAACATTAAGAGGTAGTGAGGAGAACTTGGTTGCCTATTGGAAACTAGATGAGGTGGAAGGTGATAACGTTTTTGATCTCACGGATAATGATTTCCATGGTAGTATTTGTAATATAATTAGAAGTGAAATATTTGCACCCGTTTTTGTAGGTGACCTTACGGATGTCCTGGGAAATTATGCTATTAATGGGATTTATTATGGGCAAGGGACTACTTTTACTGTCACCCCGTCTCAAGAAACTATTATTGGTAGATCTCTTGAATTCGATGGAGTGAATGATCATGTCAATTTTCAGCTTCAACGTATTAATCTAATAGCAGGTTTTACGATTGAAGGATGGTTTAAAACCGAATCCAATAGTGAAATGACTCTTTTCTTTGCAGAAAACTCTGGCGCCGAATCGCCTGAAGACTCGCAAGTAAGACTGAAGCTTGAACAAGGTATTCCTAAGTTTTATTATTTTGATCAAATCCTCTCTGGAGCTAGTGAGCTCAATAATAATTCTTGGCATCACTGGGCTGTCACTTTAGACATAGATGGAGAAGGGACTTTAAGCTTATTCATTGATGGTGAAAGTGCGTCACAAGCATCGGTTTCAGATCCTTCTGAAATTTTATTGATAAGCCGACCTGGATTTGCAAGCAATGGGTACTCTTCTCAGTTTTTTGAAGGAGGCCTTGATGAGCTTAGAATATGGTCTGGAGCGAGAAATATCGACCAGATTTCAGGAACCATGAACACACCTTTAAATGGGGATGAGAATGGTCTTATTAATTATTGGAATTTCAATGATGGAACGGGTAGCCTTTTAAATGATAATTCGGGCAGTTTAGTGACCGGAACAATTTTGGGGATGGTCGAAGGCGAAGAAGCCTGGACAATAGATATTCCCTTAGAAGAAACTTTTGAACATTATTATGATCCTGAGAGTAGACAGTCCACACTCAACTATAGTAATACTTCAGTGGATTTGGTCAATTTTACGGATAAGTCACTTATTCCTGTAAGTGGCTATGTTCGTTATGAGAACACTTCTTGCTTTATTGAAAGTGCTGAAGTGTTAGTCGATGGGGAATCTTTGATACCTCCAATCTTCACCGATGCGGATGGAAAATACATTGTGGATATTGAACCTGGTTCTGCAGGAAAGTTATTATCAATAAAATTTAAAGATCATGAATTCTTGCCCCCAGTAATTGAGCTTCCACTCATCACAACGCCCATAACGGGTTTGTATTTCGATAATACAAAGACATACGACGCTACAGGTATCGTAGCCGGTGGATCCTGTAAATTTCCAATTACTTCTGATCAGGGTAATATTGAAGTGACATTTTCTTCTGTAAGTGGATGTATTGAAAAAACGGTGATTCCGGATACATTAACAGGTGCTTTTACCTGTTCTGATTTACCTCCTATTATTTATAATGTAACAGTGAACCATCCAAACCCGAGTATCTCATTTACGGCAGATACTTTATCGCTTGAAGATAGAAACAGAACGAGAGAGTTTGTGTATCAAGCTCCGTTGGAAACAGAGTTCATAGCACTTCCTGAAACAGAGGTTGTTTGTGAAACATATCCATTAGTTCTGAATCAAAGAAAAAAATATTTTGCAGATTTTGAAGTTTATGAATCTTATGTGAATCAAATCGGCTCAGATGCTTCAACACACGTTACCAATAAGTGTCTCATTAATAACTTTAATGTTGAAGTTTTTGATAATATTTCCGGTACTACATATGAAGCAGACTTAGAAGTTGAAGGTGATGAGCCACCTTTCGTACAGTTTACTGGGAAAGAAGTGAATTTACTAAGTGGAGGGGATCATCCGTATCAAAAGAGTATCCAAATCGTTGTCGAAGATGAACTGTCAAGAACGGCAACCACCACAATGTGGGCTTTCATTCAAGGGGATAAAAAAATTCCAGGTGTTAACTTTTCGACGACTACGTCGAAGATGCCATGGTATGTTCTTCGAGTACCACCAGGGGATGGTAGTACAACTTACATGAGTTCCGATCAAACGTTATGTAATACAACTTCAAAAAGTATCGCTAATGCTGATGGTACATCCTCAAATGTTGTTGTTCACGCAGGTGTAGATGTAGAAGTTGAAGTTGGAGTTTCATTTGGAGCCCACTTTGCAACAACATTAGCAATAAATGCAACCTTGGATATTGGAGCCGGTTTTTCAACAACAACTTCCTATACGAGTACAACGGAAGAATGTAAATGTTTAACAACTTCCGAAACCTACGCAACATCAGGAGATGGGCTTACAGGTGATGCTGCAACTGTTTTTATCGGTGGAGGGACTACGGTAGATATAGGGATTGCAAATTACCTTAGGTTAGAAGAATGTGGTGTTAAAATTGATACAGTGATGACTTCGGATCAAACTGGAGTACATTCTACGTATTTACACTCAAAGTATTATGTTGAGAAATTTCTGATGCCAAGCCTACTCGATTTATATAATTTGAATGATGATCAAGATGCATTAGATAATTATAATTACTGGAGTTTAATTCTAGAAATGGATAGCGCTGCAGTTGCTGGTGCCGTGACCAATGATTTAGTCCAAATTGGAGCAGATGGAGAGGAAGCTAGTGCAATTTCATTTGATGCTGGTGCAGATTTAGAGTATAGTTATACAAGGGAGAGTACAAGCTCATATTCTTTTACAGAGACCTATGAAAATCTTATAGAAGGGTATTTAAATGCTGGTGTTGAAGTCAATGGAGTTGGTGTCACAAATGAGAATGTAATTACTACGACATCTACGCAAGAGAATACCCAGACAAATGATGTTACCAAATCTCAAACGATTGGTTTTACGCTGAGTGATGATGATGCTGGCGATGGATTCTCTTTTAATGCTAAACGAGATTTATATTGGGATATGCCTGTTTTTGAACTAATTGGAGGTCAATCTTCATGTCCTTGGGAAGCCGGAACTTTTAGGCGTCAGCTTCCTGCTCTCTCTGCAACTGAAAGTTTGGTGTTTGATGTTTTACCTGATGAACCGGCTAATTTCACCCTTCTTCTTGGTAATAATAGTGAAACAGGTGAAGCACAATCTTACACTTTATCTGTTTTAGGTGAGTCTAATCCAGACGGTGCGATTGTAGAGGCAAACGGTACGAACCTATCTGGAGGAGTCTCCTATACGATTAGTGAAGGCAGTCAGATAGAGGTAACCGTTTCTATTTATCGTGGACCAATAGAATATGATTATGAAAATATTGTTTTATTGTTGAGATCATCTTGTGATAGTCAAAATTCAGCAGATGTGTCTCTAACCGCTAAATTCCAGAAACCATGTAGTAATTCAAATATTTTTTCACCCGAACCAGGTTGGGTCGTCACGTCATCACATGAAGACGGAGATAGTCTTTTCGTGACTCTCAACGAATTAAATGCTGAAGATGAAGCGTTAGAAAGTATTGACCTTCAATATAGAACAGCTGGCCAAGGTGATTGGTTTACCGCTGTTTCGATTGATAGAGCAACTCTATTGGCTTTAAGTGATGATTTTATTATCATTCCATGGAATATTCAATCCACTATTATTGCGGATGGAGAGTATGATTTAAGAAGTGTCGCAATCTGCAGTGGAGAAGCACCAAACGGAATTTCAGAGGTTGTTACTGGAATCATTGATCGCAATGCACCTACAGTTTTTGGGTTACCTGAACCGATTGATGGTATTTTGGGTACAGATGACTTAATTCGAATTTCTTTTGACGAACCTATTGATTGCGATGCAATTAATGTCGGGAATGGGGACTTAAAGTTTTTTAATACCCTTACCGGTAACCCTGTTGATTTTGTCTATACTTGTGGCGAAAATACAATCACAATTGAGGCCAACGTCTCTAATCATTATATTGAGAATAGTACATTTAGAGCTGAAATTAATGAGCTCTCGGATTTACTAGACAATAGTATCTCGGATCCAATTCGTTGGGAGTTCTTTGTTAATAGAAATCCAATAGAATGGGTAGGAACAAATATCTCGGACATTGTTCTTTATGTGGAAGAAGAATATACGACAACGAGGCAACTAATTAATGCCGGTGGAGGAAATCGTTCTTGGTATATGCATGGTGGGCGAGATATTTCACCATCAGCCGCTGAATATCCAGGTAACTCATTAGATCTTCCTTCATGGCTTGTTCACAGCCCGACTGAAGGGACCTTGACTCCTGGTAGCTCTCAAGATGTGACAATTAGTCTAGCTGAAAATCTAAATTTTGGTGAATATAGTACTGTGCTTTATGCTGGTGTTAATGGTTTAGGAGATGAACCAATGATTATAGATATACGAAAAATATGTCATGAGCCAGATTGGGAGCTTAATCCTTCAGAATTTCAGTATTCTATGAATATCACGGGTTTGCTAAGAACCAAGCCTTCGCCTGTTGTATTAGACTCCAGTAGTGATGTCTATGATATGATAGGGGTTTTTGCCGATGGGGAATTAAGAGGAATTGGGACATTAGAATATCTCCCAGAGTTAGAATCAATATCTAATTTTCATCCTTATGAAGTCTTTCTAACTATTTATAGCAATTCATCCAGTGATGAAGAATTATCCTTTCGTGTTTGGGATGCCTCAGCATGTACTATGTTGGGTCAAATTGAAGAATCTTATACCTTTAATGCAAACGATGTGATTGGTAGTTTGACTAATCCTGTAAACTTGACAGCGACGAATGAAAGAGTCATCAGTAACGAATATTCTGCTGGATGGACATGGTTATCACTCAATACAAATCAGACGGATATGTCATTAAATAACATTCTTTCATCCTTGAATCCAAGTGCTAATGATATCATTAAATCTCAGGCCGATTATGCTCAATATTCAGAGGTCTCAAATATGTGGGTTGGTGGATTGGATTCACTTAACAACCAGTCTACTTATTTACTCAGTCTTGGAGATCAAGATACTCTTAGTACCATTGGATACCCAGTTGATGTCGAGTTAGATACTATTCTAATTAATGAAGGATGGAATTGGGTTGGCTATACACCAGCTGAAAGCTATCCTATTAATGAAGCACTTGCTTCGATAGATACGATGGTGATAACAGGAAACATTATTAAAAGCCAAACAGGGTATGCGCAATTTCTAGAAAACTATGGTTGGTTTGGTAGCCTTCAGTATATGGATCCAGGAATGGGATATCTATTAAATACAGAGAATGATGGAGTTCTTCTTTATCCTTTTAATATTCCACAGGCAACAATTCAAGATCCAGGAGAAGATCCTATCGTCCGAGAAATCGCTGATAATGCACCAAGTTGGGGAGTGAATCCATCTAATTTTTATGGTTCTATGAATATCACCGGTGAGCTTATTTTACTAGATGAACCATCGATTAACCCACTGGATATGGTCGCTGCTTTTGTCGATGGTGAATGCAGAGGAATCGCCCAACCTGTCTACGTTGAGCCACTCGATAAATTCATTATCTTCTTAACGGTTTATGGTAATGAAAATGAGTCACCGAACATAGAGTTTCATTCTTATTCAGAATCAATGGATGAGATCCTTTATTCTCCAGAAATCATGCAGTTTGAACTCAATCAAGTTATTGGAAACTTTGAAGATCTGTACGTTTGGGATACTCGCTATTTAGAAGTTGGAGATCCTGGTTTTATTCCAAATATTTTTAGTCTATCTC
>JAOLAV010000036.1 GCA_028338895.1 Fidelibacterota bacterium | reverse complement strand
TGCTAACTCTTGCATAACAGGCCAAGCATCTTGGCCATAATGATTAACAAACCATTCATCATTCTCTGATCGATCTATATCTACGATAGTAAAAACAATATTATGCGGAGAAAAAGACTCATTAACCCAGTCAAAATGCTCGTATATATTTTGATCTGGTATATTACCTTCGCCATCGGATGCGTGTATTACATGGAATTTTACCAAGATATGAACAGTCTCATCTACTCTATTTACGTTTTCTGAGGACCATTGATTAAACAATGGTTTTATGAGGCGAAGCTCTTCTAATGTCCGAGATTCTGTTCCACAAACAGATCTCAAATCCTGAGAAAGAAGTAAAATAGGGGTTAAGAATACAAAAAAATATTTAATCATAATATTACACCACCATTCTAAATTATTATTTTATTAATAGCACTTTTTGAGTATGCATATTAGTCCCTGATTGAACTCTAACAAAAAATACGCCTGTTGGAACTGAATTACCAAATTCATCTAAGCCAGACCACTTTACAGTATAGCGACCAGAAGAAACATTTTGATTTATTAGAGTATTTATTAAAGATCCTTTAGCATCATAAATGTTAACTATAAGATTATTTTCTTTTTCAATTGTTACATTAATTACAGTCGAAGGATTAAATGGATTTGGATAATTAGCACTAACATAAAATTGATTCGGGACACTAGATCTCTCATTATCAATCGCAACCATTGTAAAACCTAATGACCCTGTTCTTTCAATATTACCTCGATGCAACAGCCATGAATCAGGATCTCCTTTTTGAGATTTGATATCAAAGATATGAAGACCAGAACTAGTGCCAATGGCAATTTCAAAATCACCATCATCATCAATATCACCAATAGCTGGAGAAGCATCAATATAGCCGTCCAAACTAATAGGAAATCCATTAAAGCTTGTTCCATCATGATGAAAAATAAATACTGATCCGGCTTTTATAGCTGCAATAACTTCTAAATCTCCATCATTATCTAGATCGGCTACTAATGGCTCACTCAGCGAGTTTGAACCTAGATCAATAGGCCATCCATCTAACTGAATATTTTCTAAAGGATTCCAAACATACAACATATCATGATAGCCACTAAATAAAAGTTCTAGACTACCATCATTATTTAAATCAGCAACTGCAATTCCTCCTCGAATATCATCACCGGCATCAAAAGTTACCATCTCCTCACCATTGTGATGTAAAACATGAATTAAACCATTATCATTACCCGCCACAATCTCTAAATCCCCATCAAAATCAAGATCTACCAATGTAGGGGAGACATTAAATCTATTGGTTGAAGTAAAAGGGAAACCATCTTTGATATTTCCTTGATTGTCTATTGCGTATATATTGTCATCCCATGTACAAACTACTATGTCTGGAATTCCATCGTTTTCTAGATCTCCAGCAGCGGGACCAGCGATCATTTTCTCACTAATATCTAGAGGGAAGCCTTCTACATTTTGACCATCATGATGAATAGCATAAACGATTCCTGAATTTCCATTTTGAGTAGTAAAAACAATTTCTTTATCGCCATCAACATCTAAGTCTATCAATGCTGGCGATCCAACAATATCTCCAGCTTGAGAGTATTCTAATAAAACAGATCCAAAGGGAGTTAACACATAAAGCTTCCCATCAAAAGAACCAAATACAAGCTCTTTTGTTCCATCTCCATCAAGGTCTGCAACCGCTGGACTAGACCGTATATTACCACCGCTTTCAAATGGATATCCAAATTGGCTGTACCCCAATGAGCTGAAAGCATTGAAGTCTCCGTTCTCATCTCCAAAATAAATTTCGCTATCTCCAAATCCATTTAAGTTTGTTATAATCGGTGACGATTTAATTTGCATTGACCCAACTGGGTACCCAGCCTGATTTAATGATAAGGAGATATCAATATTAAGTTCGGTATTAGAATAAGGTTCGCTTATTCCAGATTGAATGTTGATCACACATGGAACATCACCTAAAAGAGCCTCTTCAAAGGCAAAGAATAAGAAATGGTCAATCAGAGTAAAAGCTGAAGTTCCCGATTCAATCGTGTTTGGAAATGTTATCGTATTATCGAGAATAGCAACTCTTTCATCTTCTGTTGAAATTGTTACAATTACATTCTCAGCAGGAATAGAACCCACCTCATTCCTGATTACTAATTTAATCTTTACTTGTTCTCCCGGATTAAAAATACCGTCACCGTCTGTATCATTTAAATAATTGACGTCATCAATAAACAATTGAGGAATCTGAGACTCATCACCGGCCATGATAGATCTATAAATATTTAATCGCCCCGAGCCTAACATACCTACTAAACTTGTACCCTGGCAAGACCCGGTCATATCCGAAAACTGATCTGTGTTGTTTATCAAAATTTCTTCTATAAAATCATTGGAAGAATTTGGATACCTAGATTTCAAAAGGGCTACTGCTCCAGCAACAATTGGTGAAGAAAAAGAAGTCCCTTGAGTATAAGTATAGCCACCGCCTACATCCGTTGTTCTGATCTGCCATCCAGGGGCACTTATATCTACAGTTTCTCCTGCGGTAGCCCAGCAATCGAATTGATCGACTGGATCTGTTGCCGTAACAGAAATCACATTATTGCAAGATGAAGGTGAATGTAAATCAAAATTTGTGTAACCATTTTCACCGCCATTACCAGCAGATGAGACAACAATACAACCGTATGTGTTAGACACTGTGTTTATGAGATTTTGCCATGAACCGCAACTCCCCATAGACCCAAGGCTTAAATTGATGACGTCTGCTCCCATTTGAGCGGCTGCTAAGACACCCTGACTAGCATCAGTAACTACCTCATTTTCAGTAGAACTATTAATACCCATGATTTTTATACCCCAGCCGACAGATGCAATGCCAATATTATTATCCGTTGAAGCAGACACACAACCCGCGACCATCGTACCATGATCAAAGCTATTGGATGGAGGTACGGGATCATTATCATTATTTGCAACATCCCAACCTAAAAAGTTATCACTATAACCATCGCCATCATCGTCGACACCATTTTCATCATCAGGGTCAAATTCCCAGGATCCATTATTATACTCTAATACGACCCCATCACCATCGATATCTTCACCAAGATTCTGCCAGATATTCCCTACTAAATCGGGGTGATCCCAATCGAGACCAACATCAACAACAGCTACAACAACTGCATTTTCTGGTGAATCTCCAGGTATTTCGCCGTTAGAAATATTCCAAAGATCATACGCTAAGTCGGCCTCAATATTTGGCAAATACCACTGATTATTCCAATAAGGATCATTAGGGATATAATCAGTCTTCATAATATTTATTACTTCGGCTTTCGAAATACATTCAAGGCTCAAAGAAGACTCAGTCAATGAATAAATATCTTCAGAAGTATTGAATAATTTGACAACATAGAAACGATTTAAATAAACATCCTTATCTCTATCGTCTACTTTAGCATTTGGAAGCCATTTAGAAACTTTTTCTGTTTTAATATTTGATAAGAATTGATTTAAGACATCATTATTCGTAAAATTTTCAGTTTTAGAGACTTCGAAATTTTTTACGTTATTTTCAATATAAATTAAAAACCTATCATTATAAATATCACCGAAAATAATATTATAAAGAAGGAAATTCAGTATAATAATGTTTTTTTTCATAAATGTGATTTTCCAAATAAACTTTAAATTTTCTCTTTTTTTTTGAAAAGAATGGGGAGACATAGCTAGAGCATTGAATGCAATGCTCTAGCTATGTCTCCTTTAATATTTATTTCATTAAAACGAGTTTCCTTGTTGAATTAAAAGCAGAGCTACCTTGGCTGTCCGTTGTATTCATTTTGTAAAAATACATACCTGAAGGCAAATCAGATGCATTCAAATCAAAGGAGTAAGACCCAGCTGCGAAAGGTTTGTTTACAAGATCTCTTATTTTTCTGCCCGTAATGTCATACAATGTTATAAGGGCATGACCATTCACTGCTAAAGAAAAATCAATCCTAGTTATAGGATTAAAAGGATTCGGATAATTTTGCTTTAAGTCAAAAGAAAAAGGAACCGTTGCAATTTCATTATCATTTGATGCCATAGTATTAGCAGAATCAACTTCAGCACGAATCATGATAGCACCTTCAAAATAATTCCCAAATGCTTCAAATCCAATTCCGGCACCAATATCAATAAAACTATTTTCTGATGAATTATCCGAATCAACTCCAACAGGTGGTGTTTGCGGTGTTTCCATCCAACCGACGTAAAAACTTCCTTCGCTAATATTTACATCATAGTCAGACATAGAAATAGGCGTCCAATTACCTCCAGAAAAAGTTGTGGGAAGGTTCTCTACTAGCAAGGTTCCAGGACCACCATTATCACCATCGTCATCCCAAACATTAACAAAGCCAACACCATTCCCAGCCCCCACACAATAAAAGCTAACTCTGTATAAATCAACAGGATAACCATTAGGCGTGAATTTCACAGATAAAAAGTTTGAGTTACCAGCATTAATACTCGTCTCGCTTGTACCATCATCATATACCATTTCATAAATAGTTTGAGCTTCCGGCATAGCACAGACTGGATCAGAGAGATTACTCTCATCTTCACCGTAAATAGAAGATACGCTGTAACAGTATTCTGTACCATTCTGGGCAGTGTTATCAGTATAAGAATTTTCTTCTAAGTCTGAGCCATTAAACATCATCACAGGTTCATCATTATTTACAGATCTATAAACATTAAAAGTAGGTATAATTCCACCTACCGTTGTGACATTTGCATTTATTCCGAATTCACCATCAGTTAAACCGTTAGCAACAGCAACATCAGTCCATGGCTCCCAACCTCCTAGGTTAGCCCAAGAATTTTGACCGGGTGAATTTTCAGAATCAATTGCAACCCCAACAGTTGTACTTACTTCAAGAGCAAGAATAAAATCACCTGCGAACTCCCACCCTAGATCTAAAACATTCCATTGCTCTTCTGTTAAGGTTATTGTAGTTGAATGGGTAGCACTATTTTCTGGAGAGCCATTAGAGACAGCAAAACCATATAAAGTAGTTAAGCCACTAAAGCCTTCAGCACCCCAAACGGCGCAAGAGTTAGCTGTTACAGTTTCAACTCCATAAGGCATATCAAAATAATTCCCCATTATTGATGTACCAGAAGTCATCATAATTGCATCTTCAAAAGTACCATCTACATAAGTGATATCATCATTGTCATAGCTCTCTCCTGCGGGCATATCCCAAGAGACATTAACTTGACTATCAAACCCAACAGCTTCTAAGTTATTAACCATTGGGACATCATTTATAGTAACGCTCCAAATATGTAAGTCATCTATAAATAAACCACCACCATTTCCACCATCATCATTATCATCGGTTCTGGCAGTAAATCTAATTAAAATATCAGCACCCGCATATTCAGATATATCCAATTGCGAATTACCATTAAAAGCGGCGCCAACGGGGTATTCTTCCCAACCTAATGAACCTGGCCTAGTTGGGTCACCATAATCATAAAAATATTGTGTCCAAGAGAACTCTAATCCATTCATAGCAACCATTGTGGATTGGTCATCAGCATTATCAGAATAGGTTATATTACCGCTGCCATCTTTTATTGATATGTTATCAATCTTTAGACCTGTAAGCGTAGGATCATCGGGAGTTGCGTAACCAGGGTCAGAACCAAATGCAAATTGGATAATAACTTCTTGCCCAACATAAGAACCTAAATCAAAGTTAACTTCATGCCAATCAGATTGACCACCCCACCCAGCAGAGACTTGCTCTAAAGATCCGCCACAATCATATTCAACATCATTATAAACCCAGCCATATCCAGAACTAAAATCGTAAGGATCATCTCCATTCAGAAGATTCCATGTTGCACCACCATCATTAGAGATACGGACGTTGGCAGCATCCCACCCATTAATACATGTACCATCTACAGTTGCACCAGCAAAATCTTCAATACCCCATTTCATCATGGCAGACATTGTACCACCACTAGGCACAGTAATAGGAGGTGAATTTAAAACTTGAACCCAAGCATCCAAATATCCACCAACACCGGGGTCAGCACACCACCAACTTTGGCCATCATAAGCGTCGGAAGTGGTTGTCTGGAAATAAGAGGGAAGATCGCTTAGGTTTGCAATATCAACCCAATAGTAATCATCAAGAAAAGTATCATCATCACCATCAGAATCTGGAAGGTCAGCCCACAAAGCAAAATTAAATTTTAAAATTTCACTATCAGATACTAAACCCGGTACAGATATCACTGGAGAAGTCAAGCTGGAGACTTGCTCTAAGTTATCGTCATCAAAGTTGAAACTATTTGTAGGACTATAGCTTTCTGCATCTGTTAATTCCCATCCCGTCCCGATAGTCCAATCAGACAAATCTCCTTCAAAACCTTGAAGCCAAACAGTCGTAGTATCGTCTCTAACTGTTCTTTCATTTTGATTATCATTAGACTGGGATTGTTGTGCACCGATAGTGCTTATAATATTGGCTTGTTGATTATTTTTTGAATTAATTTTGTATAAAATATCTTTTGAAAATAGAAGACTACAAGATATTGATAGAAAAATTAAATATTTCATGTTTTTCCTTTTTGGTTAATAATAGTATAACGATAAAGTGGAACACTGCGCTCACAGAGTTCCACTTTAAATTGAATTATGCCTCGCTAGACTAGCATTTATTTCATCAGAACGAGCTTACGAGTTTGGGTGATTCCATTTGAAGTCATACTGTATAAATAAACACCACTTGCAAATTCAGAAGCATCAAAAATATAGCTATGATTTCCGACGCCTTGAATTGTATTCACAAGTGTTTTTATTTTTGTGCCTCGAAGATCAAAAAGATCCATAGAGACATTTGCTTCAACTGCTAACTCGTATGAAATCTGAGTAACAGGGTTGAATGGATTCGGGTAATTTTGCTTTAGAGAGAAGCCTTTAGGCGTAAGATTATTATTGTCTAAAGCTACGTTTTCACCTTCAGTATCATTAGAGTATATACCAACATAGACTCTATTCATATAGTCTTCATAACCAACAGCAGGAGGATAAGTTTCTGTGTATAGATCAGGCATCTGGTAAAAGACACCAATACTTTCATCCGTCCCAATATTTGCTAGATGAACGCTTGTTTCTAGCTGCTTGTTTGGGAAAATACCACCTGGAGTATTCGTAACATTTTCTAAGTCAGTCCAGGTTCTTCCTAAATCATTTGACTTGCTTAAAAATATATCTATATCTGAGGGCAGATATTCCGTAGAGTCAGCATTATAGCTAAAAGATCCTTCCGGACCTTCAAAAGCAGCATACCACATCACCTGACTATCTTCCTCTCCACTAAATGTTATTTGAGGATACATGTAGTACCAAGGACCATAATCAGCAGCATTCGCATATGGTATATCGGAAACATCCCAATCGGCATTATATGTATCGTAGTAATCATTTAAATATGTCAAAGTCCAGTTATTCGGTTGATCTACAGGATCTGGATTATAAAAAAGGTAATGCCCAGCACTTGTATAAGGCCAATTATTTAATGAGTCTGGCATACCAGTATTATTGTTGTCATCGCAACCACCTAAAGTATCCAAACAAACCTGGGGCACACCAACACCAACAAAATGAATCCCACCATCATTATCTGTTTTTACATCATAATCATAGAATAAAAATAATCCAGGCGTAAGAATTAATGGACCTGCTACATTACTATAATACACAGAGTCGCCGCACTCATACATTACAGGATCTCCATTTTCATCAAACAGTAAATCTCCATATTCATCCTCTTCTTGGCAGTCGGCGCCTGGATACCAAAGCATGTCAGGGTATTCTTCTGTATTTGTAGACCACATAGTATATAAGGAATCTGTAATTCTATTCATAACCGGATCTGAAATATAGCCATATCCAGAATTTTTATATCCTCCATCAGATGTCCAGGTCTCGCCATAATCTTCAGTCTTTTTGAAGAACATAGTATGGTTTACAGGAGCGCTTGTTTCATATTCAGAAGCATAAGCAGTTTGAACCATGTATCCGACACCATCATCATTAATATGATAATCTGGACCAGCAGTATAACCATCTAAAAACAGAAGATTGTCTTCGTCATCTAATTGTCCATCATCCGCGATAACATATGGGTCGTTTAGTAAAAAATATCCGTTAGCATGAAAGTTACTCGATATCCAATAATTTTTTCTCGGAGTATCACTCCATCCTTCGTAAATAGAGGTTAGTCTTGGAGTTCCACCACCATTGTTTACATAAGAGGTTCCATTCCATAAATCCGCTGGCTCACAAGGTGTTGTAGCACAACCATTATTCATGTGAAATGGATTTACCCAAGTTGAGAATTCTCCAATTCCTTGAGAATCATAGGTATAAAGAGGGTAACCACCATATTGTCCTCCACCATGATCCGCATTAGTATATTCGTTCCAAATGGCGGTAGGACTCCCACCAGCTGCGAATCCCGCACTCGGATATCTACCCTGAGGTGTTCCTGTAGCTGTTGGAAGACTCGGGTCTTCTTCTCCAGTAGGATACCTCGCATTAAGTTTCTGCTCTGTGAACCATTCTTCACCGTCCTCAGATTGAGAGGATCCAATATAACCAGCCGTTGCGTTTAAACCTTGAAACTGCCTGTAAGCAATAACATATCCTTCATCTATCGAATATGCTATTGGATTAGTGTTAGAAATAAAACCACCATACCCATTTAATGAAGAGTCAATTAAAGTGGATGTCCACTCGGAGTCTCGATTTGAGTAGGAAGTAATCGGACCAAACTGATGATTTGGGCCAAAAATATTAGCATAGGAAGGCTCGATAGCACGAGGCATCTCCTTAGGGTTTCTGTCTAATTTCCTAATTATTTTTTGTTTCGCAGCACCAAAAAGTGGTACAAAAAGCGATATTATTAAAGAAATAATAGCAATTTTCTTCATAGTTCTCTCCAGGTTTTATTAATATAATTAAAAAAAAATAAAGCAAAAAATATGGTTTCAAAGATAAGTTTATTAATCTATGATAAGCAAGGCCT
>JAOLAV010000035.1 GCA_028338895.1 Fidelibacterota bacterium | reverse complement strand
AATAAAGGTTTTGCAAGAGGCTGATCAAATATACATGGATACACTAATTGAAGATAACTTGTATCATGAAATTTGGCAGGCATTTGCTGTCTTAATTCCGATTAAAACTGTCGGTGTTATGGGTGATAAGCGGACCTATGAAAATTTATTAGGCCTTAGAGCCGTTACCAGCACAGATGGAATGACAGCTGATTGGTTTAGAATGCCATCTGAAACATTATCAAAAATATCAAACCGGATTGTAAATAATGTAGCTGGAATCAATAGAGTCGTCTATGATATTACTTCAAAACCACCGGGTACCATAGAATGGGAGTAGAGAATTAACCATATCAATATTCATGGAAAAGAAACGAAATCATAATCTAGTTATCCGCAGTGCTGAAATGAATGATGCTGAATAAGAGAGGCTGGTAGCCCTAGCTCTATACCTACTTTTCGAACTTCATCCTTAAATAATTCTTTTAATGGCTCAAGAAGTTTAAAATCCATCTCTTCTGGTAAGCCTCCAACATTATGATGACTTTTAATAACCTGAGCTTTTTTACCTTTACTAAAGCCACTTTCAACAATATCAGGATAAAGCGTTCCTTGCGCTAAGAAGTCTATTTCACCAAGAGACTTGGCAATTCGTTCAAAAGAAAAAATAAATTCATTTCCAATAATTTTTCGTTTTTGTTCAGGATTTGTTATCCCAAGTAATTTTGATAAGAAAGATTCTGATTCATCAAAACTATTAATATTAACACCAAGACCATTTTGAAGTGCATTGACACAATCTTTAGCTTCATTCTTTCTTAATAAGCCATGATCTATAAGCACAGCTATTGCATTGGGACCAATTGCTTTGTGTAATAGTGCCGCTACGACAGTTGAGTCAACGCCACCACTTACACCAACCAATACCTTTTTATCTCCAACTTTTTCTTTAATTAAACTAATTTGCTCATTTATAAAATTTCCAGCTGTCCAATCAGGTGAACATTTTGCAATCTTAAATAAAAAGTTATTGAGGATTACCTTACCTTCTTTTGTGTGAGATACTTCAGGATGGAATTGTGTAGCAACTCTTGTTTGATCTTCATTTGCAATAGCAGCTATAACTCCATTTGAAGATGTCGCTAAAACTTGCCAATCTTTTGGCAATTTCTCAATTTTATCTCCATGGCTCATCCAAACTTCTGATTCAGGTTGTATATTGTTTAATAAACCCTGATTGTTTTGAGTGGTAACTTTAGCAAATCCATATTCTCCATCACCTGAAGATTTTATAATACCATTAGCATGATGAGCTAATAGGTGTAAACCGTAGCAAATCCCTAATATAGGTACGTTTAGATTTAAAATTAATGCATCAAATTCTGGTGCATCATTTCCATAGACACTACTTGGTCCTCCGGATAAAATTATTGCTGCTGGTTTTTTAGATACAATTTTATCTAATCTTGTTTCAGGTGGAAGGATTTCAGAATAGACATTCTCTTCTCTTATTCTTCTAGCTATAAGTTGTGTGTATTGAGATCCAAAATCTAAAATAATAACGCCATTCTTATTTAATAGATTACCCATCAAACTGTCCTTTTAAATCTTCTAAAAATGATTTATCAGTAAGATTAAAATGAATTGGTGTTACACTTATATAATTTTCAGCTACAGCTCTTCCATCAAATTCTAGAGAAGTATCTGTATCAACTATTTCACCCTTCATCCAATAATATGTTCCTTTTGATGGATTTATTCTCTGTTCAAATTCATCTTTAAAGTATTGAGCCCCTTGCTGCGTTACTTTTATCCCTTTTAAATTATCCGGGCTACAGGATGGTACATTCACATTTAGAAGTGTACCTTTTGGAAGATCATTTTTCAAAACATGTTTTGCGATATCTTTTGCCGCTTCTTTTGAATTCTCCCAACTATCTACTACATGTGAATCTAAACTGATAGCAATTGAGGGGATATTTAAGATAGCGCCTTCTGTTGCAGCCGAGACTGTGCCAGAATAAATTATATTATTACCAAGGTTAGAGCCTCTATTAATTCCTGATACTAATAGGTCTGGCTTAAAATCTAAAATTTCTTTAACAGCCATTTTAGTACAATCGGCTGGAGTTCCAGATACCGCCCAACCTTTAAACCCTCCTTGACGTCGTACGTTTTTAACTTTTAAAATATTATTTATAGTAATAGCATGCCCAGCAGCACTTTTTTCTGTGCTTGGCGCCACTACTGATACATCACCTAATTCAGATAACGCTTCCCATAGAGCATAAATTCCATCTGAATAGATACCATCATCATTCGTTATTAATATTTTTGGTTTAGTATTCATTTAAGCAATGAAATAATAGTTGTAATTTTTTCTTTCATATTTTTTCTATCAACAATATGATCAATAAATCCTTTTTGTAATAAAAACTCAGACCGTTGGAAACCTTTTGGAAGATCTTGTCCTATTGTTTGCTTAATAACTCGAGGACCAGCAAAACCAATCAAAGCTCCTGGCTCAGCTAATATTAGATCTCCAAGCATTCCAAAACTAGCAGTAACACCACCGGTTGTTGGGTCGGTTAAAATGGGAATAAAGAGACCTCCTTCCTTAGAAAACTTAGCTAACTGAGTACTTGTTTTAGCAAGCTGCATTAAAGAAATAGCCCCTTCCTGCATTCGAGCACCACCAGAAGAACATATCAAAATAAATGGTCTATTTTTTTTACCAGCTAAAACTATAGACCTAGAAACTATTTCTCCAACAACAGATCCCATACTACCGGCTATAAATTGAAAATCCATTATACCAAGAATAACTTCATGAGTGTTAATTAATCCTTCAAATACTTGAATAGCATCGGATTGGTTTGTCTTTTTTTTATTATCAACTATTTGATCTTTATAACTTTTTTTTGCTTTAAAGTTTAAGAAATCTATAGAGCTAATATTTGAAAAATACTTTTTTTTTGATTTCTCGTCTAGTAAAAGATTGACATAAAGTTCTGGTGTAACTCTAAAATGATGATTACAATGATGGCAAACTGAGAGATTCTTTTCAAGTTCCGGTTTATATATAATTTCAGAGCAAGAGGGGCATTTTCCCCAAAGACCATCTGGAATTGTTTTTTTTTGTGGATCTTTAAATTTTCTTTCTTTTCTCTTAAACCATGCCATCTTTAATACCTGTTCATATTGCAGAAAACGTTAATTATGCTAATTTAATATCTCGAATAGCTTTCTTTAACATATTATTATACCAATCTTGTACTTTTATATAGGTTAATAACATTTAAGCTACTTTGTTTAACTTCAAAAAATACTGAAGTTTTGTTTAGGATTTTATTAAAAAATAGTAGCCTAGTTTTTTACTGACATCCTAGACCTAAAATCAATAATATGAGTATTCTAACTATTTAGTTTGAAAGGTTTTAGTTTCAGAAATTTTAATTATTAATTTAAGTGGAAGCCTTTTTTATTTTAAAGTTAGCAATGTAGTCTGGAACTATTTGATATGGACTATCATTTACCCACTTATCATATTTTAAATTAGCTAATAATCCTATATTTAATGATGACGGTTCTGATTTTTGAATAACTTTTTTAGATTGTATTATCTTTTCACAATTTGATTGAAAAGAAATATCTTTTTCAAGTAAAATTTTTTCTATCTCAAATATTTTTGGCTTAGACCTAAGGTCAGGTATATTATTTTCCCAAAAAAAATCCTGATAGAAGACTCTATTAGCATGAGAGAGTAGTATTCCATTTTTGGGCAACATTTCTTTAAGTCCATAGGCTAAAGATAATAATGAGGGGACAGGTACGATTGGAAGGTTATGGGAATATGCTAAACCCTTTGCAAACCCAAGGCCTATTCTAAGGCCTGTGAATGATCCAGGCCCAATATTTACGGCAATTGCATCAATATCTTTTAAAGTAAAGTTACTTTCAGTGAGTGTTTTTTTAAAAATTCCAGGTAAAAGCTCGACATGCTTCCTAAAACTTGTATCTTCATTCATCGCTAAAAGATTAGAACCTGAAGTAATCGAAATACCACAAATATTTGAAGATGTTTCTATTGCTAAAATATTTTTAGGACTCATTATTAAGACCTTTTACTTCTAAAACTCGAATATTTAAATCTTTTTTAATTCTTGAAAATTTTATAGTTACAATGTTTTTTGGTAATATATCTTCAATTATATTGGCCCATTCAATTAATGTAAAACTATTTTCAGAGTATAAATACTCTTCACCTCCAATATTTAGAAAATCACTGGATCCTTTTAACCTGTATGCATCAATATGATAAAGTGTGAAAAATTCCCCATAATACTCTGAAACTAATTTAAAAGTTGGTGATCCTACTCTCTCATTAATACCTAAAGCCTTCGCAAAACCTTGTGAAAACACAGTTTTACCTGCTCCGAGATCACCAATTAGAGCAATAACAGTACCAGGTTTAACATGCTCCAATAAATTGCCAGCAATCGTATGTGTTTCTTCCATCGATTTACTTTCAATTATCATTTTTTTTACTCCGCATCACAGCAATTGGGACCATCATTTCTTCCATACTTATTCCTCCATGCTGAAAGGAATTTTTAAATTTGTTTTGATATTTATGTATATCATTAGGATATACAAAATAATTATCTTCTTTTGCAATCACATAACTAGGTTGCGGCCCAAAATTTGGCAGTTTGTAAAGTTCCGGTTCTTTAATTACGAGAGCACCTTTTTTATTTGTATTTAAATTTCTCCCAAATTTATACCTTACACCTGATGAAGCACCTTTATCAGCAGCAACCATTATATCATTTTGAACTCGTATACTACCGTGATCACTTGTTAATATAACTGTCCAATTATTTGCACTAAGTTCTTTTAAAACTCCAAGTAGCCATGAATTTTCAAACCATGATTTAACAGCTAATCTATAACCTGTTTCATCAGGAACCATTTCTTTTAGAACTCCTGATTGAGAGCTATTGTGCGCTAATATATCTACAAAATTAACGACCAGACCGAGCATATCTTTTTGAAGGTAATCTTTTATTCTATTTTCAAACTTTTTGCCTTCTTGTACTGCCCAAATTTTATGGTAATGCATATCCTTTTTTTCTAATTTAAATCGAGTTAATTGATCTTGTAAAAAAGTCTTCTCATGTTGATTTAAACTTGAAACATCATTTTGCATATCTTCGCTTTGTTGCGGATATTTTTTAACCATATCATCTGGAAACATTCCTGAAAAAATTGCATTTCTTGAATATGGTGTTGCCGTAGGTAGCAAGGAGAACTTATAATCAATATCAATTGTAAAAAGTGTTTCTAATAATGGCTGTATACTTTTAAAGTGGTCATGGCGCATACAATCGACAACTAAGAGACATACTTTATTTTCAATATCCAACTCTGGTTTAATGTATTTTTCAAAAATATCTGTAGAAAGAGTAGGACCTTTCTTTTTTTGGAGCCATCCAGTATACATTTGCTCAATAAAAGCACTAAATTCTTTATTACAAGTTTGAATTTGTTCTTCAAGAATCGAGTTTAGCCCTATATCTTTATATAAATCAAACTTCAACTGCCATTCGACTAAATTATCATAAATATTCCACCAATCATCATGATCAAGATTTTCTCGTAGCTTATCATTTATATGTTGAAACTCTTTTAAATAATCACGTGTCGCTTTTTTTTGACTTAAACTGTTTTTTTCTAATGCCTGTTTACATGCCATGAAAATCTGATTTGGGTTTACAGGTTTGAAAAGAAGTTGCTCTACTTGGCTAGTAATTACTTCATCCATTAACCATTCATCTTCTGTTTTAGTTATCATAATCACTATTTGAGAATGACGGTTTTTTTTTATTCTTGAGAGGACTTCTAAGCCATCCATCCCTGGCATTGATTGATCTAATAGGATCAGATCAAAATGTTCTTTTTTAGTTAAAGCTATTGCATCTTCTCCATTATTTGCGATTTCAAGATTATAGCCTTTTTCCTTGAGGAATAATATATGAGGTTTAAGATGTTCTATTTCATCATCTACCCATAAAATGTTACCACGTATTTTCATCATATTACTTTTAATTTCCTGTGATCATATTAGACTAAAAAAGACTCTTATTTCGAGGTCATAGTCCAGACACCATCCCAATCTTTTCCTGGTGAGGTTTCACTAAACATTAAACATCTTTCTATATAAATATTGGATGGTGTTGTATTTCTGGATGTAAAATGATCTTCCATACCTTCGGCTTTTTTAAATTCTATAAGAGCATTAGCCCAATCTTGTTGATAATAAAAGTCTAGCCCTTTTTCAAAAACCTTTATAAGGCTAACATTTTCATTACTTATTGTATCTTTATGAGAAATAAGCTCATAAACTTTAACAGGAATCGTTTTACCTTTGACTTTTACAAAATCTAAAAATCTGAAGATAAAATCATCTTTAGCTGCTTCATAAATATTTTCCCCGACAAAGTTATAAACACCATACTGTTTAGCTGAAGACTCTAACCGTGCAGCAAGATTTACAGTATCACCCATCATGGTATAATTCATTCTCATTTCAGATCCCATATTTCCAGTTACCATCCTTCCACAATTCAACCCAATACGATGTTGCATAGAATAAACTATGTCAGGCCAATCATTTTCTTTTTTCCACTTTTGCCTTAAGTCACCCAGAGCATCTTGCATTTCAAGTGCAGTTTTACAGGATTTCTTTTCATGATCCTCTACCGCCACTGGAGCACCATAAAAAGCAACAATAGCATCCCCTATATATTTATCTAGTGTCCCTTGATTCTCAAGTATTACACGAGACATTACAGTTAAATATTCATTCATTATTGCAACCATTTTTTCTGGTTCAAGAACCTCTGAAAAGGTGGAAAAATTTTGAATATCTGAAAAGAAAGCTGTATGATGACCTTCAACTCCTCCGAGTTTAGGTGCTTGCTTATTTTCATACATTTTATCTAACACTTCGGGAGAGATATAAGTTCCAAAAGTTTCTCTAAGAAATTTTTTATCTTGCTTTTCATTCAAAAATTGAAAAAGAATATTACTACCATAAGTTAGTAGAAGTCCTGCTAAAGGAGCAACAATAGGCATGACATAGGTTTCACCAGGAGATGGTAGAGTTACTTGTAATTGATGATAAAAATTCTCATGTATGAAATCAGGTAAAAGACTCGATATACTTGTTTTCAAAAACCACCAATAATCATTTGTAAAAGCTCCCATTGCAAAAGCATAATACAATAAACCTTCTGAAAATATTATTATTCCCGCTGCGATAGGGTTTAATTCAATTTTAATTAATAATAAGTAAGCAATTAAACATAATGCAAAGATCAAAAGAAAATTAGAGATTGGATAAGCAGATCCTTCAACAAAATATCTTGTTGTTTTTCCTCCGAACACACTAATGAAATTTTGATGTATTATTGTTTGTATTGCGTTAGCATGTGTTTCCATTCCTGGTGTTAATTGACTCAAATCCATATAATTATAAAATGGAGTTGATTTAACATCATGAAGAACCTCAACGGAGACACCAAGTATTACAATTTTATTATAAAAAGGAGAATCTTTAATATCAAAATCATCTCCAAGCCCCATCATTTGAAGCATTTCAAACTTCTCTTCTTCATTCTCGATTTGCATAATCCAATCAGGTATCTCTCCAGGAATAAATTGGCTCATCCAATCTATGTCTTCTGGTAAGTCATAGTCTTGTGTGTCAAGAATTTGGGAGAGGGAAAACCTTGGGAAGGTTCCCCATGGTTTAAGGTCATTACGCCCTGGTACTTTGTAACCAGATGGCGGACCATAATAATTAACTAAAAAGTTATTTGTTTTGCCATATGAGGTAATGTTTATCCCCCCCAAATTCCATTCTAAAGTTTTAGCATTAAAAGAAGGTTCAATATTATTGGGTATATCCAAAAATTCTTTTACACATTTCACACCAAGTGTTAGGTATGCAATATCTGGTTCATGATCCATATAGCCTGCAATACTATATTGCCTAGAAAACCCATCAGTATCGAGCATATCATTTATTAAACCTGTTTGTGGAGTTACATCCATTATTTCTTGAACTGGGTAGGCAATATAGGTTGGTGGAATTCGAGTTGGTTCACGAACCATTTTAACATCCATCACAATTCTAGTGCCATTATCTTGTGCTTTTTTAATAGATTCTGCCAAAAGAACATCACCGTGACCAGGCAAATATTGTTGAAATTCAATTGGTAGATTACCGCTAACACTTCTCAAGTATTCAGAACGAGCATCGGGAGAATCAAATTGAATATCAAAAGCGATTACCTTTGCGCCCGCTTTAGATAAATTATCGACAGCTTTTGCCCAGATATCACCTCGAGGATAAGGCCAGGGAACTTTTTTATCTTTAAGAATTCGCCATGATTCGTCATCTACCTCTACTAAAACTACATCAGTGCCATTTTTAATAATAGTAGAGTCACTTGCCCTCCATCCAGTTAAAGGCCCCCTTACAGAATGGAATCTATAATCGTATGTTTTTAATTCAAGAAAGTCAAAAACTCCAAGGTAATGTAAAAAGCAGGTGAAAATAATTGCAGCAATAGTTAGGCTGAGGTCTATAACGTGATTTTTAAAAAATATTTTAAAACTATTTATCAAAATCTATAACCAAGTGTTAGGTTAAACCCTGAACTATTCAGAGACCAACTCTCACGCAACTCATCAATTTCACCATCTTTATCATTATCTATTCCATCATCACTATTCACTTTTGAATCAATAAGTCTTAATGAGCTATTTAAGTTTAGGGTTAGTTTCTTAAGAATATCCCAATCGCCCCCTAATTTAGCGCCGTAAAGCCTCATTGAAGTTTGATCGGTTTCTCCATTACTTGTAAAATCAATTCCACCTCTGACTCTTAATTTATTATTAAAAAGTGAATATTGGGCGGTATTACTCATAGAAGTCCAAATATTACTCTGTATAGATACTGTACTATTTGAGTCTAAATATGGAGTCATAATTTTTGTTTGATTAAATGATGATGTTGTTTTCAATGGTATATTAAAACGAGTTGAAAAAGTGGCAGCAAGAGATTGAGTTTCTGTTTTTTGAAAGAAATAATCTTTTTTACGAATGGAAGATAAAT
>JAOLAV010000034.1 GCA_028338895.1 Fidelibacterota bacterium | reverse complement strand
ACCCAATTAAATATAAAAGGTTGCTACACCCAAACCCTTTATATGTTACCGATAAAAATAAAAAAAGAGAGATCGCCTTTAATCTACGTCCAGGTGACTTACTTTATATGCCAGCATATTGGTTTCATTATACTGAATCACATGGAATTAATATAAGTTATAGTCATTTTTTCACCGAGCCAATAAGCTACTATTTTAGAAAAACATTCTTGATGTTTGCTTTTCAAACAATAACAAATCCTATTCAAGCAGTTATAAAAGCCATTCGAAGAGAGCCTGAGGAACACATCTACGATCGTGAAGATATTATAAAACGCTGCAATAAAATAAAAAATAAAGAAGAGAGACAAGAGGCTCTAAACTTTTTCAAAGTAAATGATTTTTCCTAAAACCAACTCTTAGATGATTCTTTTATAAAGCCTCTTGCAACTACACCAAGTAAAACCAAAAAGCCTCCCATTATTCCAAATATACTCATGGATTCACCTAGAATAATAAAAGCAAATACAGGGTTAAAGATCGGCTCGATGACAGGATAAATTATAGCATCTAGAGCTGAGACATGCTTAATAGCTGTACTATATAATATATAAGCGATTCCAAGCTGAACAACTCCGAGGAAAGCAATTATAAGCCAAGAATGAAGAGTTGAAGTAATACCTGATAAATATCCAGGACAACAAATAATAAAGGTAATAATATTACCAATCAAAACCGAGTGAATGGGGCTATCATTCTTTTCTTTTCGCATACAAATAGTTAATCCCGCGAACCCTATACCTGATAATATTGCCATTATTTTCCCATTTAATTGATTCATTGATAATTCCTCAATAAAAAAGAAACCTAGACCCAAGAATATCAAAAATATCGCTATCCAATCTATTTTTGTTGATTTTTCACCTAAAAAATAAAAACTAAACAATGCAACATAGATAGGAGCTGCATATTGTATCAAAATTACATTTCCAGCAGTCGTCATCTTATTACCCAGAACAAAACAAATAACCATAAGTGTATAAAAAAGAGCTCCAGCCCAAGTATATTTACTGAATAGATATGATTTTGGTCTATCAAAAAAATAAATGACAACAGATGTAAAGCCACTTCGGACTCCCGCTATTGCGATTGGAGACCAAGGAATTAATTTGATTAAAAAGCCACCAGTACTCCAAATAATTCCAGTAATTAGTAAAAGTAGAATCGCTGAACTTCGTCTCAAACTAAGTCCTTTATAATGTTTTTATGTAAAAACTAATTATCTCGATAGTTTTAACACTTGTCAAAATAACAACCCTAACAAATCCTGAATGCACAAGTTTTATAGAGATCTGATTATTTAACAATAATAATGTAATTATAAAAGTTGTGAGCTTAAAAACAACACTTTTACAAATGAAATCTTTTCTGCTTTGATTAAAATTTGGTTCTATTTTCATATGTCTAATTACAATAGTATAATTGCTAATTAAATTAACCATTCAAATATTAGTGTTTATTACATTAATATTTAGTTAGTTATGACTACTACAATATTTTTAATATTCAACATTGAATATTTCAATAAAAAATAAAGATGAGGTTTAATATGAAAAAGATTGAAGCATACGCACATTGTGATGGACCATGCGGAATTTATGATCCTTCAAGCGCAAGAATAGCAGGTGAGGCAGTACTGTCAATGACAAAAAAAATGCTTGATCTCAAATGCCCTGATACAGATAACAATGATGCAATGGCAAGTTATTTAAACACAATGGGTAGATATACCTCAGTTAAAGAAGAAGAAGCTCAAAGATGCAAAGATGAGCTTTTAATTCTTTGGACAGATTATTTTAAACCTCAGCATCTAGACGATTACCCTGATTTACATACTATTTTTTGGAATGCTGCTAAATTGTGCAGCTCATGTAAAGTTGAAGTTTCAGTTGATCATTGTAATGAGTTAATGGATGCTATTGAGAAAATCCATCATATATTTTGGTCCACTAAAAACCGCGAAGTAGCTTGGTTTACTGCAGGATAGGTTGAATCAAGATTATTCAGTTCACATAATTGGAGATAGTATGTCTCCCCGATTTGTGGACGGAGAAATGGTTCAGTTTAAAACGCTCAAGAATGAAAATATTATAGCGGGTGATATTGTTCTAGCGTATCACCCATTTATAAAAAAAATAAAAATTGTTAAAAGAGTTAAAAATATAAACCCTGATGGTGATTTTTTTCTGCAAGGAGATAATCCAGTTAAAAGTTTTAGCTCAGATAGTAGATCTTTTGGTTATATCAAGCGAAAAGAGATCATTGCCATTTTGAAGGAGAAAAGATGAATAAATTTTTACCATATCAAGTCAGCGCATTTAATGCACTGACACTAATTCTCGTAGGGACGTTTGGATATTTTCAATCCACCACACCATCCCCAACCGCTTTTATACCTGTTATTTTTGGAGTCCTTCTCCTTGCAGTAAATAGTGGAGTAAAATCTGAAAATAAAGTAATTGCACATATCGCTGTTACGCTCACTCTTCTTATCCTCATAGGATTAGCAATGCCACTGAAAAGTTCCTTCGCAAAAGGAGATTCAGGCGCAATCTTAAGAGTTTCATTAATGCTCATAACAACGATTTATGCCCTAACCTCTTTTATACAGAGTTTTATTAAAGCCCGAAAAGATCGTGAAAAGAATCTAGAGAGCTAAGCTTCAGGATATGGGAATAATTTATCTAAACTTGTAACTTTTCCAAATTGGTCCTTGTATACAATATGAGATCTATCAAACTTAGTATAAGAATCAACTCCAGTTGCCGCTGCAAGAGAATGAAGTCCATTTCTCAGAGTGATGATATAATTCAAGACTCTCCACTTTTTTTCATCGACTACTAATGCTTTCTGATGGCCTGGATCTGTTGTTGCAACGCCTACTGGGCATTTATTTGTATGGCATTTTTGAGCACCAATACAACCTACAGAGATCATCATTCCCCTCGCAATATTAACTAAATCGGCTCCACTTGCTAACGCAATAGCTATTTTGTCTGGACTAAATAGTTTTCCACTTGCAAATAATTTAACTTTATGCCTTACTCCAAACTTTCTTAAAGCATCATCACAATAAATGATCCCTGATTTAATCGGCATACCCATGCTATCTGCCATTTCTTGATATGTTGCTCCAGAGCCACCTTCACCACCATCAACCGTAATAAAATCTGGACCACCACCAGACTCGGACATATACTTAGCAAGCTCATCAGCACTATCAGAGCCACCCATAACAATTTTAATTCCAACAGGCTTACCTCCTGTCTCTTTTAGTTTATGAATAAATTCAAATAGAGTTTCAAGATCATTAAATTGATTATGTCTATTTGGTGAGTCTACTGTTTTCCAAGGCTCAACTCCTCTTATAGAGGCAATCTCTTCATTTACTTTACTTCCTTCTACGTGTCCACCTCGAATTTTAGCCCCCTGGGCAAGCTTTATTTCAAAACAAGCAACTTGAGGGTTTTCTGATTTCTCTTTGAATTTTTCCCAACTAAAACTTCCATCAATATTACGAACACCAAAAATCCCTGATCCAATTTGCATAATCACATCTCCCCCACCAACAGTGTGGTAAGGGGCAAGGCCACCCTCTCCAGTATGAACCCAAGATCCTGTTGCCATTCCCAAACCATGACTTAATGAGCTGATTGCATTTTCTCCAAGTGCTCCATAGCTCATTGCACTCATACCTACAGGGCCTTTTACTTTCCATGGCTTTTTGCAATTTGGCCCAACAACTATTGCGTCCTCTTCCGATAATGTCCAGGGAGAGACCTCAACATTCTCAAGATGTTCTGTCCTCGAGAACAGACCTTCAGTCCCAACATATCTTCTTGTTGAAATTTTAGGCATAATATTAACTTTCATTTCTTCTTTTTGTTTTGGGAACATTGCATTTTTAATAAATAACCCTGGTTTATCAAAATCTCTTTTAGATCCGAATCCAATAACTGTTTTTAAGTATTTCCCTTGAATTACAATATTTGAAAAATCGGTCCGACTAAAAGGTCTACCTTCATCATCGGCGTCAAAAAGATATTGTCTAAATTCAGGACCAAGCATTTCGAGAAGATAACGAATTCGACCTAAGAGAGGGAAATTTCTAAGTATCGAATGTTGACTTTGGTTTTTATCCTTAAAATACCATACTAATAATAAAAGAGGAGGGACTGATATCATTATTAAAATCAGACCAATAAGAATTTTTACAGCAATTTGCTCCATCATAGTACCTCTATCCTTTATTTACTTTACAATTAATACTGGGCAGTTGCTTTTCCCAATAACGTTAAGTGGCTTGCTTCCCATGAAAAATTTTGCTAGTGGTGATTGAGTCGATGCCCCCATAATAATGATATGATCTTCTCCAGCAGCTTCTACAATATTAAGTACAGGGTCACCGACTTTTAAAAATACTTCTGTTTTAATACCGCATCGTCGCATCATTTTTTTTGCGCGCTCTAACGCAAATGTTGAATCTTCATTATATTCACCACTTTTACTAACTAATATTAAGTCAACAGTTATGCCAAATGCTTGCGAAACTCGAACTCCATATTTAACAGCTTTTGATGTCCCAGGTGAATCATCCACAGCTAGTAGTATGCGATAATTCTTATCAGGATTAAAATTATTAACGATAAAAATAGAACTTTCAATATATTGTATGAAATCATGAGCCATACTTCTTTTGCCACTACCTCCTATAATCATTAAATCATAATTATAGGTTTTTACTTCATCTCTTAACTCATCTATAATATCGCCATTCCTTAAGATTAGATTTAACCTTTCTAAAGTTAAACCTTCTAAATGGATTTCAGCTCTATTGGAACTCTTTTGATGTAATATTTTTTTTGAAAAACTTTCTTCAACTGCATTAGAATCAATGAAATCATTTTCTATAAGATAAAAGTAGGCCCATTCTAAAACATCCATTCCAGGTCGTCCAATATTCCAAGATTCTATTATTTCATTTGCAAGATCGACATCTTTCATACTGAACTCGTTTATTTTTTCTCCAACATCAAGGATCGTTGTAGAAGCATTTAATTCACGAGATATTTTCATACCAACGTCAAGAGTTGGCTCTGAATATTCTTTACTACTGATTGCAATTAATATTTTCATGATATTATTGGCCAATAAAAATGTGAGATTAAAAAAAGTAATACAACAGAAATAATAAATAGCTTCCATCCTGCTTTTAAATAATCACTAGAAGTAATTAATCCAGTAGAATGTATTATCATACAGGTAGGTGATGCAACAACCGTGAGATACGCAAAGGCGGAAGCAATAGAGGTCATAAGACCAGTAATGATTGGATCACCGCCCATATCTAATACTATCGGGCCTAAAACTGCAACCGTTGCGGCACTACTAAGAAGGTTTGTTAATAATCCAGTGATTACAACAGACGTAAACCAACGGACTATACCAATATCTTGAAAGAATATTTGAAGATAACTTAAAATTTGATCGGCAACCCATAATGCAGCTCCTGTCTCCTTCATCTGAATACCCAATGAAATAGCGGCTCCAAAAAGTAAAATCACTGCCCAATTTGTATTTTCATTTATTTGTTTCCATTCGACTAGGCCAAACGACAAATAAAGGAAAACACCACACAAAGCAACAATACCAAGGCCTATATAAGGACTTAAAAAAACCCAACCTAAAAAAACAGCAATAAATATTATAATTGCTAGAAGTTGGTCTAATGTCATTTTTCCATTTTTTGCAACCTGCACTTTCAATTTCCGAACAGATGAATCCATTACTTTTTGTGAAGGTGTAAACGTAAACCAAAGAACAGCAGAGGTAATTGGAATTTCGAGTAAAAGCATTGGGTAAGCATATTTCATCCATTCTAAATAAGAAATTTTTGCCATCCCAAACTCAGCAAGATATCCAATCATAATTACATTTCTTCCTCCACCAGAAGGAGTTCCAATTGAGCCGATTGCACAACCATATGCAATCGAGAAAAGTAAAAGAGTTGATAAATTTGTGGCCTTTCGAATTCCAACTCCAGCATTTTTTATTAAGGCCAAAGCTACCGGTAGCATCATTGCCCCGACCGTGTGCTCACCGATAAATGAGGATAAAATTGCTGATATTGCAAGAAATCCAGTTGCAATTCGCCAGGTTTTATTACCTGTTAAATTAATAACAAAAAGAGCCAATCGTTTATCTAGTCCTTGAGAAACAATTGCAACAGCAAGCATTAAAGACCCCATTATAAAAAAGACTGAGTCACTCATGAAGGAAGATGCAACTCCATCAGGAGTATCAATGCCTAAAATAACTTGCATAATTAGAATTAACATCGCAACTGCTGGAAGAGGAATAGATTCACTTACAATCAAAATTAACGTAACAGCGACTATAATTAATATTCTATGACCGGAAGAATCCAATCCTTCTGGAGATGGTAAATAAAAAGAAGATAAACTTAAGAGGAAAGAGAGAATCAGCCACTTTTTACGAGTGGCCCAAAAGAGAATATTTGATATAGATCTTGCAGAAAGCCCTAACATGTATGATTAGAATTTATATCAGATTCAAATAGAGATACTCCTTTTAGATTTTTTTTTAGACCAATAATACATTCCAAAGCTAAAAAGTAACTCAGCGCCTACAAAAATGAATAAATTTTTTGCAACACCATCATCAAAGCCATAACTATGCAGTCCAACTTGAAGAAGATTTACACCAAACCAAGCCATTGCGACTATAATATTATTCAAAGACATCCCTAAAGCAAAGTCTTGAGCTTTTGCAAGGCCAGATAAACGCATATGTATCATCATCAATTGCCATAAAACTATTAGCAAAGCGCCATTTTCTTTGGGGTCCCATCCCCAGAACCTCCCCCATGATTGGTCAGCCCAAATTCCACCTAAAATTGTACCGAAGAGTGTAAAAAAGAGCGCAACAAGCGTAACGCCAAACATATTATTATATACACTTTTAAGATAGGCTGTATTGCTTGGCTCTCTTATAGACTGCACAAGATAAAGGTGTCCAATAAAACCAGCGACTAATGATGCACCATATCCCATTGTGATAGTTGTGACATGAGTTGCCAACCAAAAATTAGAATTTAAAACTGCCACAAGCATATTTAAGGTGTCTCCATCTGAAGCATAATTAAACCCAATAAAGTGAAATATTGTACCACCCACAGCACCGACAAAAATACCCAGTCCATCTTTTCTAAAATATTCTAGTATTAACGCAAATAGAATAACAATAAAAGAAACAAATAAGACAGATTCATACAATGTTGATACTGGAGGCCTGCTCATAATAATCATTCTTAATATAATGCCATAACCATGAGCAAAGAATCCAATGATTAATGATAAAAAAGATAATTTTCTAAGAGTATTCGGATTAGACATCCAACTAAATCCAAGCATTAAAAAAGCAAATAAATAAAAGCCTAAACTTATGTAAAAAAGATTTACCTGATTGAGCCAAGTCTCTTTTTTTAAGGTATCAATGTTAAATAAGTTTTTAGGAATATTTTTTAATGCAGATTCATATAAAACTAATGAAGACGTCATTGCGCTTTCATCATTTTCCATTCTAGCTGCTAAATATTGTTGTAAAGAATTTAAAATCTGATTTTGATAATTATCGGGATTAAGTCCATTCAGAATAAACTCTAGAGGAGATATCCACTCTTCATCCTCGCTACCAATATTGGGTGGGATTAATCGAAGTGATTTTAGATAGCTAATCTCTTCAAAACGCATTGCATTACTACTTAATTCAATTAATTGTTTTTCAAAGGTCGTCCTTTGATTATTTGGCTTTTCATCTATGATACTTAAAAGAGCGGCTTGGTTCCTTAATCCAGGTAAAATTTGATTAAAGCTGTATTTATGATCCGTACTCCAATCTAAAAAAATACTTGAAACAACTTCAGGGTTTCTAATGTTGAAAATTTTTAGATTTTTTCCAGCTTCAGGGTCTAAGACTAAATTCAATAGCCAGTCGGTTGCCGATAAATTTATTTTTGATATTGACCTTTTTCCATAAAAAGCTAGCAGATGATTACGAGCATAGGTATCTAATGGTTTAATCCTACCTTCATCTTGAATTGGAATATCACCAATAGTAAAACTGCTCACATAGCTTAATGGTAATAGAAAAATAATAATGAATATTAATTTTATATTTTTATTCACTGATTTGTATAGGTTTTTTTCTGATCATTTTTGGCAAATTAACCATGAGATGGACTAATAAGCCAATGCTCATAATTATACTTGAAATATATGGAAATAACCGTCCGTAGTTTTTCACTACAGCTAAAACGGTTGCTTCACCATCTAGTTCTTCGATGAATGAAGCTTGAAAGAAGGTATAACCCTGATGGCGCAATGGCTCATTCATTTGAATTAAAACTCTGCGAGGGACTTTACTTTCAATTAAATTGATTTCAGAACTAAAACTTTTTGCAACATTTGTCCCCGGGTGAAGGACTTTTTTAAAATCTAATAGTTCAATCGAAAAAGGTAGATAGCTCCTTTCTCTTCTAAACTCAGTGAAGTATTGGTTTTTTTTAAAATCAAATATATCTAAATCTCTTTGCCCAAGGAAAAGGCCATAAATACCGTCTGAATTATTATCAGATCCTCTAACTCTAAAAATTATACTTGGTCTATTCTGGGTGTTTTCCTTGTCAGGTTCTTTTGGTAATAAGACAAATTCTTTTAAAAACCCTTTATAGATTGAATCTCCTAGAGTAACCCTGTTTTGTATTCTTGTATTCTCGATACGACTTATAATCTCAATTTTAACACCAAGTCGTTCATAATTAATAATTTGACCTTCAGATAATAATTCATCATCGAATACAATATATTCTAGACTATCTTCCAAAGATATATTAACAAGGCATAACTCCATCCTATGATAATCATCTACAAAATCAATATTTTCCCCTTCATTAATGACCATATTGCCTTCAGAACTAAATTGAGCGGTGACTCCGCCTCCAACGAGTAGTAAAAGACCTCCAATATGGAGAATGATAACTCCAACTTTTTTCATTTTCCAAAGATTCTTTTTAAAGAGACTTGAAGCTAAGTTGACCGTCATAATGATTAAAGTTAATCTTCCTCCTGGTAGGGGGATATAATCAAAAAGAATGAAGTAATAAGTTGAAAAATACTTCATTTGGGATGCATATAAGCCAATATCTTTCTGAGCAATCGTACCAAAAAAAACTAATACCATTAACCAAAGTACAGTGTAAACAAAAATCTTTGGATTACTGATAATTTTGTAAATATTATGTAAAATCATAAAAAAGAATCTATTGAATTACAAAATTTTATAAACTGATCTTCCATTTCTTCAAGACCATCAGAACTAATTGATAGCTTTATAAAAAGCGTAGTCTCTTTTAATTGAAAAATTGATGCAATTATTGCAGTCTCTTTCTGATTTGAGTTTATTAATTTAAATATTTTGTATTGGCCTAGCTTTCCAATATTCGTTTTAGAAAATTTATTAATATCAGTCATAGATGAGGCATTTAAGCCTATTTGTTTTTCCCAACGGTTTACATTTGCTTGAGTTCCTCCACTTACTCCACCAAATGAAGTCATTGAAAGATCTCCCTCTCCATTTTGATGAGGAACTCTAAAACTGGCAATTCGCATTTTATGACCTGGAACATCTACCCAGCTTGATGGCTTATCCCATTTAAAATTGGGTTTATCAAGAGATTTATTCAAACTAATCTCTTCTTTTTTTTCAATATTCGCTTTTGGTATTTTATATACACGAATGTGTTTTTCTTTATTGCAAGCAATAAAGAAAAACAATAATAATATTCCTATCTGCTTG
>JAOLAV010000033.1 GCA_028338895.1 Fidelibacterota bacterium | reverse complement strand
ATAAATGAGTAATAAATGAAGAAAATAGAGAGTATGTGGCCCCTCCTCCAATAATAAAACACCTATGACCGTTTATCTTTTTTAAAACTGATTCTGAGGTGTCTTTCCGATTTAAAACAATATTTTCTCTACCATATAACTCACTAGATAAAGTTTTAAAAGTGTTTGCACCCATTATGACGGGGTAACCCATCGTTTGTTTCTTGAATAAGGAAAGATCCAAAGACCACGATGTTACTTCTAAGTTATGCCTTGCTATGAAACCATCTACAGTAACTGCTGCAATTAGAATAATTTCTTTGGGCATTTTTTCCTATTTGTAAACCCTAGATTGTTTCCACTCTTGTAAGTTTTTAAATGAACTTTTTAAATTAGTTTTATTTTTATGATCCTCAGCAAATGTTAAAACATTAATCATTTTTCTTTCTTTTGGTGTTATTGTGGATTGCAGTAAAGATAAAACATCTTCTTTACTTATTAATTTTAAGGCCTTAATTGTCTCTTCATCTCTTAAGTAGTCAACATCATGTTCAAATATAGCATCTTTAAGTTTGCCTGCTTTCTCGGCAATACTCATAGGTTTTTTTTCAAGTTCTTCTATTCCAGATTCAATTAATTGATTAAATGTTTCGTTATCCATATTTGCAATAATCTGGTCTGATGACTTTATAAAATTATCTGCTCTTTTATTTAATTCATCCGCAGGATAAACACCTGATTGGATTAAGAAGTTAAGAAAGTATGTTTTTTCGGTATTTCTTGTATAGGACCAAACAATATACCCTAGTTGCTGGTTAGTTCTCATTTCTGTGTAAAAAGGTTGCTGGAGTCCTTTATCGATAACTATAGAAGCCGCTCTTATTCTTGGTGAGTCTTCACCTATAATATATTGACGATAAAAACATGAGTTATTTACTAAAAGGTTTCCAGTATATTGAATGTCTTCTGGTGAATCCATTTTTAAATATGTTAAATCAAATGCTTCTTCTCTTTCTATTCCAATAGTTTTTGTTTTTTTATTAAACATCTCTATTGCCTTTTTAGCTTGTGGTTTTTCACTCTCTGATGCTCATCAACAAACACGAGAGATGGCTCCTGATGTTTTAAACAATATAAAATATAATTGGAAAGAATCCTTGCCAATCGCACAAGAATCAACACTTCAACTTATTAAAGAATACAGTAATTCTCTTTATGAGAAAACGTTTGTTGAAGCAATGGTATATGGAGATTTTGAAAAATTAACTAAATGATCTAAAATTGTCTCAAGAAGAACCATAGCAGATTCAGTATAACCACTAATGTCAACATAAATTCCTTCATACCCTTCTTTTATGGCATAATTAAGTCCAGCTTCTTTAGCAGGGTAACTTATTTCATTTAAAGATTCATTAACACAAGCAGTATAAAGCCTAGAGTAAACTCTATGTTTATTACTCATTTTATCTTTTGGTAAAAGAATTTTAAAACCAATAACTCCTTTTGGTCTTAAAAATTGATGATCTTGACCAAAGTATAATTTCACACCTTTTTGATCACTAATTAATTCAGGATAAATGTTTTCGTTAAAATCTCTATTGGGTATCGAGGGATTATTTGGAATGAATTTATTGATTTCGGGTAAAGAAAACTCTGAACGAATATTTACTACTTTTAATTCATTATAAAAATCTTTGTCTTCTTTATATGAATAGCTTGCTTGATAAAAATGCTCTTTTTTGTCTACTTCTACTCCTTTTGCAACCAACATTGTAATCATATTATCTGGTGTAATATGATTAAGAAGTTCTTCATAATCTTTGGGGCTAGAATCTTTATATATAAAGTTTATTCTTCCAGCATCTTCAATTGGGTACATCATAACTTCATTTGCAATTGTAGTTGCTCTCCACATCCCTTCTCCTTTACTTGAATAGATTTCGTTAAGAGAAGCCATCGCTTTTAATTCATTAAAAATATGAGGAGGGTGATTGTTTGTTTTAATTAGATTAATATAATCCATTGTCGCTTTTACCACTTTTTTATAATTATCAAGTCCTTCCTTGGTCAGACCTATACGTATTGAAGCAGAACCGTAATCATTTGTTGTTGAACCCGCTCCACCAGAAAGCGTTAAAGCCCAACCTTCTTTTTTTAAATATGAAAGTAGAGACCCTTTACCTTCGTGGCCTAAAATAGCCCCAAACTGCCTCCCTGGTTTACTTTTGTATAATTGTCTAGTTCCTGGTAAAGCAAATGAAATACTTAGTTCTCTGATGTCTTTTACCGGCTCGACTTGAACTAAACGAAAAGTTTCTTTTTTTTCGAAAAATTCAGGATCATATTCATTTCGCTTTTTATTATAATTTTTTATCTCCGAAAAATACTCTCTCGCCCATGTTTCCATTTCATCTAAAGAATGAGTGCTCAAAAGAGCAAGCCCCATTCTATTTGCACTATAATACTCTTTATAAAAATTAAGTAACTCACTACGGCTTGTATTACCAAGTGTCTCAAGATTTCCAGTACCAAACTTTTGTTCTGGGTGCCCATCTTTAACAAATAAACTACTAATACGGTAAATACGCCTGTAATCGTTCATTATGTTTTTTTGATACTCTGAATTGACAGCATTTACTTCACGTGCTGTATATTCTTCTGTAAATAAAGGACTAATAAAAAACTGAGAAAAACGATCTAAGGCTCCTTTGAATCCATCTGGGAGAACTTGGAATTGATAATTTGTATGATCACTTGAAGTATATGCATTTGAATATCCACCAAAGTTTTTTAAATATGTACTGTATTCATCTACATCAGGAAATTTTTCAGTACCTAAAAAAAAGCATATGTTCAAGAAAATGAGCTAAACCCTCTCTATCTTTAGGATTATCTAATGATCCAACTTCAACTGCTACAGAGGCAGAAGAAACATTGAATTTTGGATCCGATAAAAGGTAAACTTTTAAACCATTTTCTAATACAACCGTTCTCACTTGTGAATTATCTAAAGGGTGTTTCATTATTTTATTTGAGTTTTCACAACCAACTAAAATAACTAGCGATATTATTAATAAGTTCTTCATTGTTTTCTATTTTCTCCATGAGTTCAATTATGCATCTAATGATTTATCTATTATATAAATAAGATACTTACGGTGAGCTTTAGTGGCTTCATCTACTCCGTTATATCTTGATGCATATTTTTTAATTTTGTTTAAGTTTTCTAAAGCTGCTGAAACAGAAAAATTATCATATTTGATGGGACTTTTATTAAGAACAACTTGAATTAAACGCTTTGAATACTCTACCTGTAGATTTCTTCGCATCAAGTTTACATTTGATCCGGCATCTGCAGAAAAACAAGCGGTTGTGAGGTCGTTCATCATTTCATTTAATGTGTATTTATTCCCATACATTTCCGTATTAGAAATCCTTTTCATTACTTTTATATTAAGTAAGTGATTAAGAATGTCTTTTTGCGTATTTAAATACATATCTAAAATATTAGGATCTTTCGTACCACTAAACCCTCTTCTTTCCCACTGCAAGTAATTAAATATATTACCCGGTATACTGTAAGCTTCGGGAGAAAAAATGTATTTATTTAAAAGTGTCATGGACCATTTTTGTTGATCTTTAGGTACTGGTATAAAAGGCTTTTCCTTTCCTTCTTGACCTATCATATCTCGATCTGTGTATACACCCCCTATTTGTCTAGATATAATACGAGCAGATAAAGAATATTCTCGATTTAAGATCATAAAAGCATCTTTAAAAGCATGATAAGAACCTCCTTTTACTTCGTATCTATTCCTTAAATCTGGATATAAAGAACGAACAATATCCATTCTTTGTTCAGCATAAGAAACTGGATCATCACTCATATCATAAATCATAAACCGAGGATCAATACCTCGACCAGGAGATCGCATGTCATCAACATCATTTCCAAAAAGAAGTTCTGGTTTTGAAGATTGATCTAGAAGGGACTTAACCCTTTCTTTTTCATCTTCTGGGTTTTCTAATGGTGGAGTATACCCGTACTCAATTGCCCATAAATCATATGGACCTGGAACAGTTGTATAAAACTGCCCATGTGAATTTGAATTTAGCCCTACATTTACAGACGGATACTCCATCACCGAAGAAGTTAAACCGATAGGTTCTGTAATATGTCTGTCGTGAATGTTATTAAAACTATGTAAATAACTTGATGCAAAATTATGATTCAGTCCATGGGTATGCCCAACTTCATGAAGAGCAAGCCTTACAAGGCTTTCATATATAATCCGATGTTGCTCTAATTGAGAATAATCGCTTAAGGACTTTGATGCAATTTGTCCAAAATAATTACCTTGTTGTATATAGTGTCCAATGTTGCATTTATGTGGTTCTTCGTTCACCCCATTAAACGTTTCAAATATTTTTTCATAATTGACCCTATTCGTGAAATAGACATATTCTAACATTATATCTGCGCCAAGTATTTGACCCGTTCTAGGATTAACAAAACTAGGACCATATCCACCAAAAGGTGGGTTTGGTGATGATGTCCACCTTAATACATTATATCGAATATCTCCAGCATCCCACTCTGCATTATCTGGTTGGATTTTAACCTCGACAGCATTAATTAAACCTGCTTTCTCAAAAGCTTTATTCCAAGCTAAAACACCTTCTTTAATAGCATCTCTAAACTCGAGAGGTGTTGTATTTTCAATCCACCAGACTATTGGATCTTTTACTTCAGATCTTTCCTGTGCTGGGTTTTTCTTTTCTAAATGCCACCGATGAATTAAGTCTCTATAGGGAGTTGGGTCATCCGGTGATGTCATATCCGTAACTTGGGTTGTAAAGTAACCAACCCTAGGATCTTCATACCTAGGTTGATAGTTATTCTCTGGCATTTTAATAAAACTATGTTGGATACTTACATTAACAGAACGGGGATCAGTTAACCCTTTATCCGATCCATAATTTGTTGGCATTGGGTTAGAATAAACATATTGTACTATGAAATCTGTGTTTTCTGGGTAATTTTTAATGTTTTTATATTTTGTTCTTTCTTTAGCGAGCCTTCCAATTTTAAATGGATTTTTATTTAATCCTCCGGGAATAAAACCTCTTGTTATTTGATGTAGTGACTCTGTTAAAAAAAGATTATCTACACCAATTAATAGTGCTCCATCTTTTTCAGAAATAATATTTGAAGAAGCTAAAATAGCGGTACTAATATTTGATTCTGATGCCCTAGATAACGGACTTTTAGCGTCGAAATAAAAAGAGTTGTTTTGAATTTCAAATTCTACCCTGTTAAAATAACGCTTTAGAGTGAAAATTTTGGACCCTCTGTAACCACCTTTCATTACACCTGTATTCATTTGACCGTTTAAACCATGCACAAAATGAATATACTCTTTATCTAGCTGCTCCTTTTTAATAAGCATAAATAACTTTCCTTCTTTTTCATCTTGAAAAAGATTGAAAAGACCAGGTATCTCTTTTTTACCTTTAAGCGCTTCCTCCATAGACTTCATCTTAGGAGGATCATTCGATTTCTGTTCCCCTGTCGTGACTTGAGTTGTTTCAGTTGGCTTTTCTACCTGAGCATAACCAGAACTAATAAAAACAAATAAAAGAATTATTATCCTCAACATATTTTTTCCCTCATTTTGACGGTATATATAAATCTGTAATTGTTCCTGTGTAAACCTCTGCTGCCGCTGCAAAAGTTTCACCAAGGGTTGGGTGTGGATGGACGGTTAAGCTTATATCTTCCGCATCAGAGCCCATTTCAATTGCCAAAGCTGCTTCGGAAATTAAATCTCCCGCTGAAGGACCAACAATTCCTGCTCCCAAAACCTGCTTTGTCTCTGGATCAAAAAGAATCTTTGTTTTTCCTTGAGATGCATTTAAGATGATAGCCTTACCACTTGCTGCCCAGGGAAACTCTCCTTTTTCGTATGGTATATTATTCTCTTTTGCTTCTAGCTCAGTAAGGCCTGTCCAAGCAACTTCGGGGTCTGTATAAACCACACTTGGTATTGCTTTTGGATCCATTACAGCGGGGTGCCCAGAAGCAACTTCAGCTGCAACTTTTCCTTCGTGGGTTGCTTTGTGAGCTAACATTGGGTTTCCGACTATATCACCTATAGCAAAAATATTTTTCTGAGATGTTCTTTGGTACTCATCAACATCGATATATCCATTTTTATTTACAAAAACATCCGTAGAGCTAATGTTTAATAAATTTGTATTTGGCTTTCTTCCAACAGAAACTAAAACTTTATCATATGTTTCAGTTTTGAGACCTTTATCACTTTGAATTTCGACCACCAAGGTATTATCAGAGTTTGACTTTACAGAAACAACTTTTGATGACAGCATAATAGATGAAAACTGTTTTTTTAATCTACGATGTAATGGCTTAACTATATCTTGATCCGCACCAGGAATTAAATTAGGTAAAAACTCTACGACTGAAACACTTGAACCCAATGAAGCATAGACCTGGCCCAATTCTAACCCTATTACACCCCCCCCTATTACAAGTAGTTTTTTAGGTATATCAATAAGGTCTAAAGCTGTTTTAGAGGTTAAAACTGATGGATGATTTTTAGGTAGACCCGGTATCAATGACGAAGAAGATCCTGCTGCAATTATACACTTATCAAAAGAAATAATTGTTTCATTGTTTTCAGATACAACTAAGATTTCATCGTTCGACTTGAATGTTGCTAAACCTTGTAAGCTTTCGACTTTTCTAGCTTTAGCTAATTGCTTTATGCCGTTATTTAGTTGGGATACTACTTTGTTTTTATAAGCCCTTATTGATTCTAAATCAATTTTAGGATCGGGGTAAGTAACACCTATTGTTGATAAATATTTCGCTTCGTGAATTATTTTTGAAATATGAAGTAAAGCTTTTGATGGTATACATCCACGGTTAAGGCAAACCCCACCAAGATCATTATCCCTTTCAACTAATAAAACCTTTTTCCCTAAATCTGCGGCTCTAAATGCGGCAGCATATCCACCTGGCCCAGAACCAATTACAACTATTTCTACATGTTTTTTCTGAGACATTATTTTTTCTATTCTTTAAAATTATCTGTGTTCAATAAGACTTGTGAAAGTCTTGTCGTAAAAGTAGCGGCGGCCGCCCCATCAATCACGCGATGGTCATAGGAAATTGAAAAAGGCATTAAATATCTAACATCAAATTCTTTTGTTTCTTTATTATAAACATGACACCACTCGCTTTTTGAAACACCCATTATTGCTACCTCCGGAGGATTTACAATTGGTGAAAAAGCCGTTCCACCTATACCACCAAGACTTGAAATAGTAAAAGTGCTTCCTTTGAGATCCTCTGGTTTTAATTTTTTATTACGTGCTTTTTCACTTAAATCCATTAGTTCTTTTGAAAGATCAAAGATTCCTTTTTCTTCAACATTTCTTACGCATGGAACCGTTAACCCATTCGGAGTATCAATAGCAACACCAATGTGGTAATATTTTTTTAAAATTAAATTTTGATCTGTATGATCCAAAGAGCTGTTAAACTTTGGCATTTCGCGTAAAACTATAGATACAGCTTTGATTATAAAAGGTAGAAAGGTAACCTTAATATCTTTTTTACCTCCTTCTAGTTTTAATTTTTTCCTTAAAGTGTCTATTTCTGTTATATCAGCTTTATCGTATTGAGTAACATGAGGTATCTCTTGCCATGCCTCTTGAAGCCTATTACCTGTTATCTTGTTTATCCTAGTGAGTTTTAAAACCTCAACTTTACCCCATTGCGAAAAATCTATTTCTTTTTTTAAGACAACTTTACTTCCAGAAGATATAGACATTTGTATCTTGATATAGGAATGTAAATCATCTTTAGTTATTCGGTTCTTTTGACCAGTACCGGATATAATATCTAAATTAATACCAAGTTCTCTAGATAGTTTTCTAACTCCAGGAGAAGCAAAAGACTTGTTACTTGACCTACCTATCACCTCAGTATTGTTTACTTCTATTATTTTTTCCTCTATTGGTTCTTGAATTTTCACTTCTTCTATCTCTCTATTATCGGAAATAGAATCAACTAGGGTCGTTTTCTTTTTATCTTCAGAATCAACTTTAATAGTAATAAGTCGTTGTCCTGTTTTTACTTCGTCTCCAGGGCTAACTAAAATATCTAAAACTTCTCCACTAAAATCAGTTGGGATTTCCATAGAAGCTTTATCTGACTCTAAAACAAGAATTATATCATCTTTAACGACATTCTTACCGACAGAAACGGAGACCTCACTTACCTCTGCTCCCTCAATTCCCTCTCCTAGATCTGGTAGTAATATTTCTTTGATCACGGCTCTTCCTAGACTGTTGTTGGGTTTGGTTTTTCTGGATCTAATTTATATTTTTTCATCACACTCTGCATTACACTAACATCAATATTCTTAGACATTGTTAGGGCCCGAACTGCATTAAGAACAATATAGTATCGATCCACTTCAAAAAAATTACGTAATGATTCTCGAGTTTCACTACGACCAAATCCATCTGTTCCGAGCGATAAATAAGATCCTGAAATATAAGGTCTAATTTGATCCGATACCATTTTCATGTAATCAGAAACAGCAACAATTGGAAGATTGTTCTTTCCTAATGATTTTTGTATATAGTTCTGTTTAGGTTTTTTCTCTGAATGATTTAGGTTCCACCTATCTATGGCTTCTGCTTCTTTTCTCAATTCACTAAAACTTGTTACACTCCAAACACTTGAACCTATATTCCAATCTTCTTTCAAAAGGTTCGCAGCAGCAATAACCTCACCTAGAAGTGGACCACTTCCAAAAAGATTAACTTGAGGAGAACCAAGATCTTTAAGTTTATATAGCCCTTTTATGATCCCTTCTTCTATTTTTTCAGGCATCTTAGGTTGGCAATAGTTTTCGTTTTCTAATGTTAAATAATATAAGGCGTCTAGATCCTCTTCTACCATCTCTTGAATGCCTTTCTGAACAACAATAGCAATTTCATATGCGTAAGCTAAATCGTAAGCTTTAATATTTGGAGTCGCGGCAGCGGCTAAATGGCTGTGGCCGTCTTGGTGTTGCAATCCTTCACCGTTTAAAGTTGTTCTACCTGCTGTTCCACCTAATAAGAACCCTCGAACTCTCATATCCCCAGCGGCCCAAATAAAATCCCAAACACGTTGAAATCCAAACATCGAATAATAAATATAAAAAGGTATCATATGAATACCGTGAGTACTATAACTCATCCCAGCTGCAATAAAGGATGAAACCGCTCCTGCTTCATTTATACCTTCTTCTAAAATTTGTCCATTTTTTGCTTCCTTATAATAAAGGAATTGATCTGAATCAACAGGCTCATAAAGTTGACCGGCGTGAGCGTAAATACCTAGTTGTCTAAAAAGGGGATCCATACCGAACGTTCGAGCTTCATCTGGTATAATAGGAACAATATTTTTGCCTATGTCTTTATTTTTTGCTAAAATGGTTAACAACCGAACAAAAGACATCGTTGTTGACACTTCTCTTTCGCCTGTACCATCTAACATCTCTTGAAAAATCTCTTTCTTGGGTGCTTTTAGTGAGTTTTTATTATTTACCCTTGTTGGTAAATAACCACCAAGGTCTTTTCTTCTTTTATTTAAGTATTTATATTCATCAGAACTTTCATTAAATCGATAAAAAGAGGCACTTTTTGCTTTTTTATCTGATAACGGAACATCAAATCTATCTCTAAAATAAAGAAGCTCATCTTCATTTAGCTTTTTTTGATTATGAGTTATGTTTTTACCTTCACCAGCATCTCCAAGTCCGTAACCTTTAATTGTTCTTGCTAGAATAACAGTTGGAGAACCCTTGTGATTAATAGCTTCTTGGTATGCAGCATAAACTTTCTGAGGATCATGACCACCTAAATTCATTTCTCCTAATTTTTTATCAGAAATATGTTCCACCATTTTTAATAAACTTGG
>JAOLAV010000032.1 GCA_028338895.1 Fidelibacterota bacterium | reverse complement strand
GATATCGACCACAAGGTTGGTAAAAATTTAGGTCTTCTTAATATTGCTCCATTGGATGATGAATCTAAGTTTTTAACTAAATTTGGTTGGCTGTCTGGAAAAGTTGCAACCGACCCAGTAACAACGAAAGAAATAATCAAAGATTTAAAAGAAAGAGATTTTTTAGTGTACGCAGAAGAATATCCTCATGTATATCCTCATTGCTGGCGTTCTGGAGATGAACTAGTCTTTCGTCTCGTTGATGAATGGTATATAAATATGGATTGGCGTGGGAAAATAAAATCTGTTGTTGATGAGATAAATTGGATACCAAAATGGGGAAATGAAAGAGAACATGAATGGCTCGATAATATGGGTGATTGGATGATCTCTAAAAAAAGATTTTGGGGACTTGCTCTTCCTATTTGGGTGTTCGAAGACGATACCTTTTATGTCGTTGGTTCCAAAGATGAATTAAAAGAGTTAGCAGTTGAAGGCTGGGAAGATTTTGAAGGAGAATCTCCACATCGACCTTGGATAGATAAAGTTAAGATTAAGCACCCTGAATCTGGTTTAATTGGTAACCGTATTAAAGATGTTGGTAATCCTTGGCTTGACGCAGGGATCGTTCCTTTTTCCACTCTCAAGTACAATACTGATAAAAAGTATTGGTCAGATTGGTTTCCAGGTGATTTTGTAACCGAATGTTTTCCAGGACAATTTAGAAATTGGTTTTATTCGCTTCTAGCCATGTCAGCTGAGCTTGAAGGTAAAGCGCCATTCAAAACCCTTTTAGGTCATGCATTGGTAAAAGATGAGACCGGTCGAGAAATGCATAAAAGTTGGGGGAATGCAATATGGTTCGATGACGCTGCTGAAAAAATGGGTGTTGATGTTATGCGTTGGATGTATTCTATCCAAAACATTGAACAAAATCTATTTTTTGGCTATTCGATAGCAGATGATGTAAGAAAAAAATTAATTACTCTCTGGAATATTTATTCCTTCTATGCTACTTATGCTTCAGTTGATGGATTTAATCCATCAGAGCATCCACTAAATAAAAAAACTTTATCATTATTAGATCGTTGGATCATTTCTAAAACACATATGCTTTTAGAAGTTGCAAATAAATCACTCGATGAATACAGGGTTGATTCTTTTATGAAAGCTTTTGAACTTTATTTAGAAGATCTTTCTAATTGGTATATCCGTCGCAATAGAAGACGTTTTTGGAAATCCGAAGATGATCAAGACAAGAATAATGCTTATGCAACTTTGTATCATGTTTTGACAATAATAATTAAGGCTATTGCTCCTGTTTTACCATTTGTAGCCGAAAATATATATCAAAATCTTACAAGAAATTCTCAACAATCAGAACCTGAGAGTGTCCACCTATGTGATTACCCATTGCCTGATAAAAGTTGGATTGATCTCGAATTAATTAAGAATGTTGATTCTTTAAAAAAATGTGTTGAACTTGGGCGATCGGCAAGAAGTCAAAGTAATATTAAAGTTCGTCAACCACTCAGTAAGGTTTTATTTGCAATAGAGGATGATGTTATCGCTAAATTTTTTGAGGATAATAAAGATATCATCATAGATGAATTAAATGTTAAAAAGATTGAAAGAATTTCAGAAACAGATGATTTAATTAAATATAAGATTAAACCGAACTTGAGAACCTTGGGTCAAAAGTATGGTCGTGGACTAGCCGAGATCAAATTATTACTTGAAAAAAATGATGCAGCTAGCTTAGTCGCGGATTTGCAATCGAATAAACAAATATCTTTTAATGAAAATAAATATATTTTAACTAGAGAAGATGTCTTTATTGAGACCGTGGCGACATCAGGTTTTACAGCTGCAAGCGATAGCGGTATTACTGTTGGACTTTCAATTGAACTTTCCGAAGATTTAATATTAGAGGGAATAGTTCGTGATATCGTTAGAACGGTTCAATCTATGCGCAAAGAGGCTGGTTATGCTGTTGAAGACAGGATTATTGTTAACTGGGATTTTGATGGTGAAATAGATAAAGCTTTAAGTAAATTTAATAATTATTTTTGTACTGAAACCTTAACAGAAAAAATACTAGATACATTGCTTGATGAAAATCATCATCAAGATCTAACAATAAATAATAAAGTATATAGAATAAAAATTAAAAAGCTATAGGGAGAGACTGAGGATGTCTTTAAAAAAATATTCAAAAACTAAACTAGCTTCTTTTAAAAAAAGTATTGAAAGTAAAATAAATAATGTTGCTGATGAATTAGGTGATATTAAAGAAAGCCTAGATTCAAATACTCGTGGGACAGCAAGTCTCTCACAGGATTCAGTTTATAGTGTGCATATGGCAGATGCTGGTACTGATTCTTTTGAGAGAGAAAAAGGTTTTCACTTTATGAATAGGGAAACAGATTATCATAAGTCTCTTGTTAAGGCTCTTAAAAGAATTGAAAATGGTTCTTTTGGCATTTGTAAAATATGTGAAGAATTAATACCTGAAGAAAGAATGTTTGAGGTTCCCAATGCAACTAAATGTGTTAAGTGTAAGGAAAATGAAAAGTTAAATATTTAATATATGTATTTAATTCTTTTAATCGTAACTGTAGTATCACTTGATCAATGGTCAAAGTGGGCAATAAAATCTTCTTTTTCTTTGTATCAATCAAAGCCCATAATTCAAGACTTTTTTCATTTTACATATGTTACAAATGAAGGAATGGCTTTTGGTTTAGAACTCCCTGGAGGAAAGCATATATTATTGGTTCTAACGATACTGCTTACTGCATTTATTGTGGGCTACCTATGGAAAGAAAAAGATGGACATCCTCTTTCTAAGTATGGTTTGGCATTAATTTTGAGTGGAGCAATAGGCAATTTGATTGACCGTGCATTCTCTGGTAAAGTTGTAGATTTTTTAGATTTTATGGTAGGTGATTTTCACTGGTATGTCTTTAACATAGCTGATTCAGCTGTTACAATTGGGATGGTGTTTTTTATTCTTTATTCATTTCTTGAAGATAGAATCAATTCAAAAGAAGAGTCTTTAATCTGATCCTCCTTCAAATTTTTCAAGAAAATACCGGAATTAGGCTGGATAAATTTTTGGTCACAAATTTTGAAGATGAATCTAGATCACAGATTCAGAACTGGATAAGAGCTGGATTAGTTTTAATCAATGGTGAAAAGAAAAAAAACGGTTATATTTTAGAGCTAGATGATAAAATAGAAATTGAAAGGCCCCCCAAGGATAAATTAAACGATCTGAATATTCCTGAGCCATTAAACTTAGATATCATTTATGAGGATGAATCTTTAGTGGTCATTAATAAACCAGCCGGGCTAGTTGTTCATCCAGGAGTCGGAAATAAAACAGGTACATTAGTTCATGGTCTTCTGTATCATTTTAACTCATTATCTAGCATAAACGGAGCTCTAAGGCCGGGGATTGTTCACCGATTAGATAAAGATACATCTGGAGCTATTATAGTTGCAAAAACAGACTTTGCACACAACCATATAGCTCGCCAATTTGAAACTAGAGAAGTAAAAAAAGTCTATACTGGTTTGACTTGGGGATCTTGGAAGAAAAAAGAGGGTATAATTGATAATGCTTTGGCACGAAAACGAAAAGATCCAACAGCTTATATCGTATCGAAGAATGGAAAACCATCCGTAACTAAATTTAAAATTGAAAAAGAATTTCGTCATTTGTCGTTGGTGTCTTTCTATCCGAAGACAGGTAGAACGCATCAAATAAGGGTACATTCTTCTTTTTTAGGTTATCCTATTTTTGGTGATGAAAAATATGGAGGAGGAATAATTAAGACAAAAGGTTTTCTTCCTGAATTCACAAAAATATATCAAAAACAATTAAATCTTTTCAAACGTCATGCACTCCATGCCTCAGCAATAGAAATTAAACATCCCGTTAAAAATAAGATGATGAATTTTGAAGCATCAATGCCAAAAGAACTATTAAATTTAATTGATTCAATTAAACTGCTTTATGAATAATATATCAAAAACAGAAGTTGAAAGTTTTCTTTTTTATATTGAGAAAGAAAGAGGATATAGTTCTCATACTATTGATGCCTATCGCCGTGATATTAACAAATTCAATTTATTTCTGGTTAGTTACTATGGTGATGAGCTAATAAAATATAATTCGGTAGATAAATGGGCTATAAGAAATTTTCTTGGAAAAGAAGAAGAAGGTGGGATAAGTAGTAAAACTAGAAGAAGGCGTCTTTCAAGTATCCGAACTTTCTTTAAATTCTTAATGATTAATTATGGACTAAAAAAAAATTCAGCGATCCAAGTATCACTTCCAATTATTGAAAAAAATATACCTATTGTAATTCCTAGGGAAAGTAATGATCCAAATGATAGTTCCGGTAAAATAAAAATTGATAATATGCAATTATTAATGGACCAACCTATCCTAAAATATAAAAATTTAAAAGCTGCAAAAAAAGATCGTAAGGGATCCTATATTAAAATGTTAAGAAATACATCTATTCTAGAGGTGTTTTATGCGACCGGAATTCGTCTAAGTGAGCTCGTAAACCTAAATCTTAATTCAATACATTTTAATGATATGATATTGAAAGTTTTAGGAAAAGGAAAGAAAGAAAGATTGGTCCCTTTTGGTAAAAAAGCCGGTAATGCACTATCAAATTATATAAAAGAAAGAGGGCACGGCTGGAGCAATCAAGGAGCTATTCCACTTTTTTGTAGTTGGGGTGAAAAAAGAATTTCAAATAGAGCGGTACAGGGAATATTAAAAGATTACTTAACTCAAATAATGAGATCAATAAATATTCAAAATCCAAAGGGTACTCACCCTCATACGATTAGACATACATTCGCAACCCACCTACTAGAAGCAGACGTTGATATAAGGATAATACAAGAATTATTAGGTCATAGTAGCATCAGCTCTACACAAATTTATACAAAAGTAGATACAAAAAAATTAATTGAAATTTATAAAGAATCGCATCCCCATGGTTCTTAAAAGGATTAGAAATGATATTAAATAAAAAAGAAGTCAACCTAGAAGAACTGGGTATAATAGGTCAAAATAATATTCATCGAAATTTATCAGTGGATCATCTTATTGATGATATTATTGAAAATAAAGAAGGAGTAATTGGTTTAAAAGGAGCCGCCATGGTTGATACTGGTATTTATACTGGTAGATCGCCAAAAGATAAGTATATCGTTGAAGAAAAATCTTCTGTAGATGATATATGGTGGGGTGATGTGAATAAAAAAATATCGTCTGAAATTTTTGATATTCTTTATAATAAAATATTAGATTATTATAATAAAAATAATAAATCTAAAACTTATGTCTTTGATGGTTTTGCTGGTGCTGATAAGAATTATGCTTTAAATATTCGTATTATAGCAAAAAAAGCATGGCAATCACATTTTGTTCATAATATGTTTATTCGACCAAATAAAGACGAGCTAGAGGGCTTTATCCCCGAGTTTACAATTATAAATGCATCAGAAGTCCATAATAAGGATTTCAAAAAGTTGGGTATGAATTCTGAGACATTTATAATATTTAATCTTCAGAAGAAAATTGCGATCATTGGTGGAACTGAATATGGTGGTGAAATGAAGAAAGGTATTTTTTCAGTATTACACTATTTACTCCCGCAAAAAAATGTATTGTCTATGCACTGTTCAGCAAATGTAGATTTAAAATATCAGAACCCAGTTATTTTTTTTGGCCTTTCTGGAACGGGTAAAACAACCTTAAGCACAGATCCTAACCGTCCTCTTATTGGAGATGATGAGCATGGTTGGTCAGACGATGGGATTTTTAATTTTGAAGGTGGTTGCTATGCTAAACTTATTAATCTTAACCCTGAGGAAGAGCCAGATATTTATAATGCTATTAGAAAAGGAGCACTAGTAGAGAATGTTGTGTATGATAGTACTACTAAAAAAATTGATTTTTCTGATGGTTCTAAAACTCAAAATACAAGAGTATCTTACCCTTTAAATCATATAGAGAATTCGGTATATAGTAAAGGTCAACCCAGTATTGCAGGACATCCAGAAAAAATAATTTTTTTAACTTGTGATGCCTATGGCATTATTCCTCCCGTTTCCAGACTTAATCCAAACCAAGCGATGTATCATTTTATAAGTGGCTATACTGCGAAGGTTGCTGGTACCGAGCTAGGAGTAACAGAACCAGTTGCAACATTCTCGCCGTGTTTTGGAGGTCCTTTTTTAACATTGCATCCATTACGTTATGCGGAGCTATTGAAAGTTAAAATGCAACAGTTCAACACTAAAATATATATGGTTAATACAGGCTGGGTGGGTAATACAGCACAGTCTGGAGAAAAAAGATTTAGTTTGCCAAAAACAAGATTAATTATTAATTCAATACTTGATGGGAGTATAGAAAAATCAGATTTTCATAAAGACCCTTATTTTAAATTTGATATTCCCAAAACAATTCCTGAAATTGAAAGTTCATTACTTAATCCAATCGAAGCCTGGGCTGATAAGCAGACCTATGGTGAAATAGCGACTAAGCTCGTACATAAATTCCAAGAAAATTATAAAAAATATGATCTTGGAGATAATGAAGTATTAGCGGGTGGACCACTTTTAAATAGATAAAAAGTTTTTGATTTTTGATATATCTTTTTATTAAATTTTGAAGTCGTATTTTGTACCATATTGCAACGACTTTAAACAAAGCTAAAAAGGTTTATTTCTTTGAAAACCGGACTTAGCTCCGGTTTTTTTATGATAAAAATTAAAGAAATATTGAAAAATAGAATTCTAGTAATGGATGGTGCTATGGGCACGATGATTCAAAGCTATAATTTAGAAGAAAAAGATTTTCGCGGGGATCGCTTCATTAATCATCCCTGCGATCTAAAAGGGAATAATGATATTTTATCAATCGTTAGGCCTGATATTATTCGTGAGATCCATGCAGCTTATCTAGAAGCTGGAGCAGATATAGTTGAAACTAATACGTTTAATTCTACTAGTATCTCTCAAGCAGATTATCAAATGGAAGGTATTGTATATGAGATAAATAAAACATCCGCAGAGATAGCTTGTTCAATAACTAATTTTTTCACAAGTCAAAACCCAGATAAGCCTCGTTTTGTTTGCGGTGCAATAGGACCTACAAATAAAACAGCCTCTATGAGTCCTGATGTGTCTAGTCCTGGATTTAGAAATGTAGATTTTGATGAACTGAAAGAAACATACATTGAACAAGTAAATGGGCTTATTGATGGCGGTGTAAATTTATTATTAATTGAAACAGTTTTTGATACCTTAAACTGTAAAGCTGCACTATTTGCGGTTGAAACGGTATTAGAAGAAAAGAAGATAAGTATGCCTTTAATGGTTTCTGGAACGATTACGGATGCTAGTGGGAGACTTCTTTCTGGACAAACAGTAGAAGCTTTTTGGCATTCCATACGGCATGTGGATTTATTAGCTGTTGGGCTAAACTGTGCCCTAGGAGCGGAACAAATAAGACCATATGTTGATGAATTTTCAAAAATAGCGGATACAAATGTATTGGTATATCCAAATGCAGGGCTACCTAATGAATTTGGTGGTTATGATGAAGATCCCCACGATATGGCTATTTTTTTAGATGAGTTTGCATCTTCAGGCTTGGTGAACATTATCGGTGGTTGTTGTGGAACAGGTCCAGAACATATTCAGGAATTTAATAAGTCTGTTAAAAATAAAACCCCTCGAGAGATACCAATAGGTTTGCCTCTAACAAAATTAAGTGGTCTAGAATCAGTTATCATTAGACCTGATTCAAATTTTATAAATATTGGTGAGAGAACAAATGTAACAGGGTCAAGTAAATTTAGAAAATTAATTAAAGAAGATCTATATGATGAAGCTCTTTCTGTTGCTTTAGATCAAGTTCAAAATGGTGCGCAAATAATAGATGTTAACATGGACGAAGGATTAATTGATGGTGAAAAAGCAATGGTTAAATTTCTTCGTTTAATTGCTGCAGAACCTGATATCTCTAGAGTCCCTATTATGATAGACTCCTCAAAATGGACAGTCATTGAAGCTGGATTAAAAAATATACAAGGTAAAGGTATTGTAAACTCTATTTCGCTTAAAGAAGGTGAAGATCAATTTATAAAACAAGGTAACTTAGTAAGAAAATATGGGGCTGCCGTAATTGTTATGGCTTTTGATGAGCAAGGACAGGCAGACACTTTTGAAAGAAAAGTCCAGATATGTGAACGTGCCTATAAAATATTGACTGAGATAGTTGGTCTTTCAGCCGAAGATATTATTTTTGACCCTAATATTTTCGCAGTCGCAACTGGAATTGAAGAACATAATGAGTACGGTAAAGCTTTTCTTGATGCAGCACGAGTAATTAAAGAGAAAATGCCACATACGCATATTAGCGGTGGTATCAGTAACCTTTCTTTTTCTTTTCGTGGTAATAATGGAATAAGAGAAGCAATGCATTCCTGTTTTCTTTTTCATGCGTTGAAAAATGGTATGGATATGGGAATTGTTAATCCAGGACAGCTTACTTTTTATGATGATATAGATATTGAATTAAAAAATACGATTGAGGATGTTCTTTTTAATCGAGATCCTAAGGCAACTGATAACCTAGTAAAACTCGCTGAAAATTTCAAAGGCACTAAAAGAGATAAAAAAGTTGATGATGAATGGCGCTCTCTTCCTATTACAGAAAGACTCTCCTATGCATTAGTTGAAGGAATTGATCAATATATTGTAGAGGATACTGAAATAGCAAGAAGCACGTTAGATATGCCAATAGATGTAATTGAAGGTCCTTTAATGGATGGGATGAATAAAGTTGGCGATTTATTTGGTGCTGGTAAGATGTTTTTACCCCAAGTTGTTAAGTCTGCAAGAGTTATGAAAAAATCGGTAGCATATCTAATTCCTTTTATTGAAGATGAGAAGCAGGAGAAAGGTCTTAGAGATGTCTCAAATGGTACAATTGTAATGGCTACTGTTAAGGGAGACGTTCACGATATTGGTAAAAATATAGTTGGAGTAGTTCTTGGCTGTAATGGTTACAATATTATTGATTTGGGAGTTATGGTCTCAGCAGATAAAATTATAAATAGTGTAATTGACTCAAAAGCCGATATCTTAGGTCTTTCTGGCCTTATAACTCCAAGTTTAGATGAGATGGTTTATGTTGCTTCGGAGATGAAGCGAAGAGGCGTTAAAGTACCATTATTAATAGGTGGGGCAACCACTAGCAAAAAGCATACAGCTGTAAAAATTGAAGAGAAATATCCATTAAATGTATTTCATGTTATAGATGCAAGCCGATGTGTTGGTGTCGTTGCTAAATTATTAAAGCCTAGCCAGAGAAAACTTTTTGTTGAAGATACAAAAAAAGAATATCGATCCATAAGAAATGTTTTTTTTGAAAATCAAAAAAACCTAAATTTTTTATCTCTAGAAGAAGCTAGACTTAATAAACCTCAATTAGAGGATAATCCTTCTTTACCGACAAAATTTGGTGTCCATTGTTTTGACCCAATCCCATTAGAATCTTTAATTGAGTACATTGATTGGGCTCCATTTTTTCACGCTTGGGAATTCAGGGGTAGTTACCCTAAAATACTAGAGGATAAAATAAAAGGTCCGGAAGCAAGAAAATTGTTTAAAGATGCTCAAGCCATGCTAGAGATGATTGTCAAAGAGAAATTATTGGTTGCGAAAGGTGTATATGGATTATTTCCAGCAAACTCAAACTATGAAGACATTATTATTAAATCAAAAAATATAAGTTTTAAATTTCCAAGACAGCTTTTAGATAAAGGTAAAAACCCAAATTATTGTTTAGCTGACTATGTCTCTGCTAACAAAGATGACTGCTTAGGAGTTTTTGCCGTTACGGCTGGGCATGGAACTCAAGTCTTAGTTGATAAATATGAAAAAGATCATGATGATTATAATTCTATTATGGTTAAAGTCCTTGCAGATAGACTTGCAGAAGCAACAGCTGAGTGGATGCACGAATTTGTTAGAAAAGAAGGATGGGGATACGCAAAAGATGAAGATTCTAAATTGGGTGATCTTTTAAAAGAAAAATACAGAGGTATTCGACCGGCTCCAGGTTATCCTGCTTGCCCAGACCATAAAGAAAAGGATAAGATTTGGGAACTCTTAGACGTAGAAAAATC
>JAOLAV010000031.1 GCA_028338895.1 Fidelibacterota bacterium | reverse complement strand
GGTTATTTTCTTACCATAAAGTAATATAGCTGTTCTAAAAATTTTCCCAGAAAGATTTAACATTACCCAGCATGAAAGAATCATAAGTACAGAAGTATAAAAAATCTCAGTTGATCCGACACTATCCGTACCCAATCGAATTATCATCATAAAAGGAGTTAGAGGAGGAAAATAAGTTGTTCCAATTGTAAAATACGATCCTGGGTTTGTGATAAAATAAGATGCGAATACAATTGGTAAAATTGCGACGATACTAATGATGCCACTTGATTGCTGCGCCTCTTGTTCCGAGGTAAAGAAAGTACCCATAGCCGCAAATATTGAGGCATAGAATAAATAACCAGTTATAAAATAGATTAGAAAAAATGGAATCTGAGCAAATTCAATAACAGCCCATCCCTTGTATTGAGTTACTGATAAAGCAATCGATAAATAAAAGACCATTTGTGTAAGACCCAAAGCTCCAAGACCTAGTATCTTCCCTCGCATTAATTCATCTGCCGTCACTGATGATAATAATATTTCTATCGTTCTACTTGTACGTTCCTCCATAACAGAACGAAGTAATAACTGACCACTCATAAATATAGTCATAAATAAAATCATTAGAAAAATATAAGGAACGAGAAAACTCGACAGTTCATCACTCTCAGATGCTTCACCAAGATCATCTATTTCAAAGGTTTCGAATTGAATTCTTTTACTTAACGCTCCAACTAAAGAAGCATCAATTTTTTGATTAATCATTCGCTGCTCAACAACAACTTGGTTCAGTAAACGTCTTAAAGTTGTATGAATTTTTATATTGCTCAATGAATTACTATAATACCTAGCCTCTCCAGTATCTAAAATAGTAGTTGGAATAAAGAGATAACCTTCGATTTTTTTATTTAAAATACTATCTAATGCACTAGCATCATTTGAGAATTTTTTAAAAATATATTGAGGGCTTCCATCTTTTAATTTATATGTTCGAGCTGTTTGAGACTGAAATCTCTCGATTAATGGCTTCAAGCTAGAATCAAAAACAAGCCCAATTTCTCTCGATTCTTCAGGTTCAAGGTCCATCAGTATTGTGGGTAAGTACATTACTCCCCCCATAAAAATGGGAAGAATAAAAGTTGTAATAATAAATAATTTTGTTTTTACTCTATTTTTGAACTCCCACTTAAGTATCATCCAGACTTTATTCATGATGTCTTTCTAACCTGATCAATAAATATCTTCTCAAGAGATGGAACTTGAAGTTGAAATGATTTCACCTCTACTTTTTTATTTATCCAATCTAAAAAATCACTTGGCTTTTCATTTAAAAAACCGGATACTGAGTTCTCTTTGATATCATAATTATTTAGGTGACTTTTAATATCTTTATCTTTTAGGCTTCCTGAAAAAAGAACTTCAACTGCATTTGTTTGATTCGCTTTTCTAATATCTTCTAATTTTCCTTCAATAATAATTTGACCTCTATTGATAAGACAAATATTCGAACATAAGCGTTCAACTTGTTCCATTTGATGCGTAGAAAAAACGATTGTTTTACCTTCCTCAGATTTTTCTTGAATAATCTCTTTAAGTAATAACTGATTTAATGGGTCTAAACCTGTAAAGGGCTCGTCTAATATCAAAAGCTCAGGATCATGTAAAAACGCAAGGATAAATTGAATTTTTTGTTGATTCCCTTTTGATAGTTCTTCTATCTTTCGGTTTCTTTGATCTTTTAAATTGAACCTATCTAACCACAAAGATGTTTTCCTCTTTGAGTCTTCTTTTGCCAAGCCTCTTAAAAGACCAAAATAATGAATTGTTTCGGATAATTTTTGTTTTTGATAGAGGCCTCTATCTTCAGGTAAATAGCCTAAATTTCTTCTTTCAAAGGAATTTATATTTTGGCCATTAAGTTTGATGATTCCAGAGTCAGGCCTGATAATTCCCATTATCATTCTAATTGTTGTTGTTTTACCTGCACCATTAGGACCCAAAAAACCATAGATATCTCCTTTATTAATACTAAAGGAGACATTATCAACAGCTCTAACACCATCGTATTGTTTTACTAATTTTTCTAAAGATAACATACTACAGGTTAATTGGTTTTCCATCACAGTATTCAGGTATCTTGATGCCTAAATATTTAGCGATTGTGGGTGCAATATCTACAGTTTCTTTATTTGAAGAATCTTTTTTCTTTCTGAATTCTTTTCGTGAAAAAATAAGTGGGACATGCGTATCATAGTCATATGGGGTACCATGTGATGTCCCATACGGACCTCTAAATAAATACCCATAACTAGGTATTGAAAAAATATCAGGACTTTTAAAAGGGTGAATCATATTTTTCAACCTTATCGTTATTTTATCTTTATCTTCACTTTTTAAGATACTTTCTTTTCGAATTACTTTTCCTATGCCTTCAACATTTAATAAATATTTATCAACTATTTTAAATACATCTTGAGGCATTACTTCTATTTTTTTTAACTGTTGAAAATTTAAATAAAAATTAGCACCATTTCTATGGTACAGGTTCTCACCTAATTGTTCTTCGCATTCTTCATCTATCCATTCAAGAGCTTCTTTAAAGTGCTCCTTATTTATGCGCCCTCCTACACCTTCGTTTTCCACCATATATTCAGGAAGAGGAAGCCCACCATGATCAGCTGTTAAAACAAATAAAACATTCTCCAGTCCAACTATTTTATCTACATCTTTAATAAACCTTCCTAGGTATTGATCCACTTTTATAAGCGCATCCATTGTTTCTTGTGAATACGGACCATAATCATGGATGATCCAATCCATTGCAGATAGACCAATGAATAAAAGATCCGGTGACTCTCGACTTCCAAGCTTTTCTTCAATAATTGCTTGTTTACTAATTTTTAAAACTTCCCTCTCAAACCAAGGTCTTCCCATTATTGCTGAGTTTAGATTTACGGATAAGTCAAAACCAATAGGGAAAATTGGTGAATATGGATCTTTATTAAAATCATCAGACTCACCAATGTAGAAATCTTCTCTTGCGTACTTTAAATAATAATCATCTGAAAGAGTTTTTGACCAAATAGAGTCTTTATATGAATCAAAATTTAATTGCTCATTAAAACTTTCAACCCAAGGAGGTAATTTTTCCATATAATAGCTAGATGTTATGAATTCACCTTCGTAGTTATAATAAAGTGGTAAGGTCGGATTTTTACCACCAAGTATACATGCCGCTCTGTCTTTCCCTCCGATTGAAACAACCTTTGATTTTGGTGAACTCTCTTGCAGCCAGTCTCCCAATCCAAGTACATTATATCTTGAAAAAGACCTAGGTAAACCTTGATTGGAACCAATAACTGTTGAGACTGGATCCTCTACACAGTTTACTTTCTTTTTAAGGTCCTTATCATAAAAGCTATTACCAAGTATACCAATATTTCCAGGGTATTGCCCAAATCCGATGCTCGCATGTCCTGGACCAGTTGCAGTATAACTATGCTCATGATGAGTATTTGTAAACCAAGTACCATGATCGATCAGCCATCTAAAACCACCGACATAAAGTTCATCAAGCCTTGAAAGAAGATCTGGTCTCATTTGGTCAACAACTAATGTAATGATTAGCTTGGGCTGCTTCGGAGCTGTCTTGCTACAAGATATTGATAAAAATAAAGAAAATAAAACTATTATAATAGTAATTATTCTCAATTAATGACCTTTAAGAAACGTCGCTTCCCTACTTTTAAGATTTGTTTCTTTAAAGGTTTAATTACTGTATTTATATCAGTTATCGATTTACCATCAATTTTCACGGCGCCTTGCTTGACCATTCTCCTAGCTTCGCTTTTACTCTTTAATATACCAGCATTAAAAATTACATTTATAACTAAGTCTTCAGATTTTATAGAGTATTCCGGAATATCATCAGGCACACCCTTGCCGACCACTATAGTATTAAAATAATTTTCTGCTTTCTCTGCAGCATTATCGTCATAAAATAAAGAGACAACTCTTCTGGCTAAATCTCTTTTAATTTCCATTGGATTAACATTAGGATCCTTTAAATTTTTTTCAGCTATTTTCACAACTTCAGTTTTAGCATCTGCTGCTAACAGTAGCCATTTTAAAATCATACCATCAGATATTGAGAGCGTTTTACCATACATTTCTTCAGCTTTATCATGCAAACCAATATGATTACCATATGATTTTGACATTTTTTCTACACCATCTGTGCCTTCTAGAAGAGGCGTAGTTATTATACATTGAGGACTCTGTCCATTAGATTTTTGTAAATCACGCCCAACAAGTAAATTAAATTTTTGATCAGTACCACCCAGCTCAACATCCGCTTTGAGCTCAACAGAATCTTGTCCTTGAGCTAATGGATATAAGAATTCATGAATTGAAATTGGAACTTCTTGTTTAAATCGTTTAGTAAAGTCATCTCTTTCTAACATTCTCGCGACGGTATAAGAGCTTGAAAGATTTATGACATCACTAAAATTCATTTTATTTAGCCAAGTGGAATTATATTCGACTTTAAGGCTTTTCATATCAAGTATAGAGCTAGACTGTTCTACGTAGCTTTTCGCATTCTCTTGAGCATCTTTTAACGTTAATTGAGGCCTTGTTTTATTTCGGCCAGATGGATCGCCTATCATAGCAGTAAAATCACCAATCACCAGGACAGCTTGATGCCCCAGATCTTGAAAATGTCTCAACTTTCTTAAAACAACTCCATGCCCAATATGTAAATCAGGACGGCTAGGATCACAACCTAATTTGATAGTTAAAGGTTTTCCTGATAGATACGATTTTTCTAATTTTTCAACTAACTCATTTTCAGGTATAATTTCTTCAGAACCTTTTTTTATGAGTTTCATTTGATCCTGTACTGGTAAGAAATTCATTATGCTCTCATCGCTCTTTGAATATCTCTTTCAACATCTCTATTTTTCTTGGTTTCTCGCTTGTCATGTAGTTTTTTACCTTTAGCTAGGCCAAACTCAAGTTTAATAAGTCCACTTTTTATGTATAATTTTGTTGGTACAGCTGTCAAGCCTTTCTCAGCTAATTTAGAAGAAATACGTTTTATTTCTTTCTTATGCAATAATAGTTTTCTAGTTCTAAGAGATGGAGGTCCTTCAAACCCCATATGGCTATAACTTGCAATATGAGCCCCTTTGAGCCATGCTTCACCCTTTCTAATTAAAACATAAGATTCTTTCAGACTTGCTTTCCCCTCTCTTATACTTTTTACTTCACTACCTTTTAACTGGATACCAGCTTCATATGTTTCAAGAATATGATATTCGTGAAAAGCCTTTTTATTATTAGCAACAACAGTATTTTTCATTTGTTTTGAGGAATTTAAAATACAAGCTTGCAACATCTCATGCCAAGGATATTCATTGAAAGTATTTTATTATTATTTTAAAATAATATAGACCTCAGTAGATTGTTTTTCATTAAGTCTATTAAATTTGAAAATAAAAATCTTATTAATCGAGCCCTATTATACTGGATCACATAAACAATGGGCAGATAACTATAAAGAATTCAGTGAAAACGAAGTAAAAATTCTTTCATTGAAAGGTCAATTCTGGAAATGGAGAATGCACGGTGGAGCTGTAACACTTTCAATTGCTTTTAATCAAATGGACTGGGAACCTGATATTATTATAGCTACTGATATGCTTGATTTAACAACTTTTATTTCACTAACACTCGAAAAAGTTAAGAATATACCTTTTGTCCTTTATTTCCACGAAAACCAAATTACTTATCCTTGGTCACCAAAAGATAGAGACATAAAGAAAAAAAGAGATTCTCATTATGGATTTATTAATTACAGCTCTGCTTTAGTCGCGAACAAGGTTCTTTTTAATTCTAATTTTCATATGAATTCTTTTTTAGAAAGCCTCACACCTTTTCTAAAACATTTTCCAGATAATAATGAATTAGAGTCTATTGATTTAATTAGAGAAAAGTCTTCGGCTTTGCATATAGGAATGGATTTGAAACCATTTGATAAAATTAAATATAAGAAAGAAAACAACCCTACAATTCTTTGGAACCATCGATGGGAATATGATAAAAATCCTGAGTATTTTTTCTCAATATTAAAAAAAGTGAAAAATAATGGGCATATATTTAATTTAATAATCCTTGGAGAAAACTTCAGTCAAGTGCCTAAAATATTTGAGGAAGCAAAAGAAATATTTAAAGACAATATAATTCATTGGGGGTACGCTAAAACATTTAGTTTGTATGCAGAGTTGTTGTGGAAGGCAGATATACTACCTGTAACCTCGAATCAAGAGTTTTTTGGAGTAAGTGTAATGGAAGCTATCTATTGCGATACATGGCCAATTTTACCAAATCGTCTTACATATCCGGAACTGTTACCACCTGATTACCATAAAGAACATATTTACTTAGATGAAGCAGACTTTTATAATAAAGTTGTCTCAGCTTTAGTCGAATTCAAAAAGAAAAGAGGATCTAAGTTTGGTAACATTGCATCAGAATTTAGATGGGAAAAAATGGCTACTATATACGATGATACTTTCGAAACTATTTTTTTAGCTTATAAATCTTAATGAACCAATCAAACTTCAAGCATATCTAGAACAAGTCTTACACCCCAACCTGTTGCACTATTTTTAGGATTTATACTGTTTGGTTTAACACCCCATGCCGTTCCTGCAATATCAAAATGCACCCATGGTATTCCTTCACCAACAAACTCTTTTAAGAAAGCAGCACCAGCTATTGTTCCAGCTTGGCCAGGAGCCCCCATATTTTTAACATCGGCAATATCACTTTCTACTTGCTTACAAAACTCTGGCCACAGTGGTAATTCCCATACCTTTTCTCCTGTGGAGCTTGAGGATTTTTTCACAGTATCCATTAAATCATTATTGGTGCCCATTACTCCTGTCGCTACATGACCAAGTGCTGCAAGTACGGCTCCAGTCAAAGTTGCAAAATCAAGGATATATTCTGGTTGAAAATGTTTGGAAGCATAAGATAAAGCATCTGAAAGAATGACCCTTCCTTCTGCATCTGTATTTAAGATCTCTATTGTTTTTCCATTATAAGCTTTTAAGATATCACCTGGTTTATAGGCTTTTGCTCCTAATAGATTTTCAGTTGAAGGAATGATACCGACAACGTTTATATTTGGTTTTAAAGCAGCTATGGCTTTAAAAACACCTAGAACAACTGTTGAACCGCACATGTCATATTTCATCTCATCCATTTTTCCAGCTGATTTAATAGAGATTCCTCCAGCATCAAACGTTAGACCTTTTCCAACAAGAACCTTAGGTTTTTCTTCCCCACCACCGTAATACTCTAGAATAATAAATTTAGGCGGTTCATCTGTACCTTGAGAGACACCAGCAAGGCCACCCATTCCCATATCTGTGAATTCTTTTCGATCAAAAACAGTCAATTTCATTCCACCTTCAGTTGCAATCTCTTTAGCAATTTCAGCTAATTTTGTCGGTGTAGAAACATTACCTGGATGGTTGCCTAAATCACGAGCAAGACAGACTGACTTACCAATTTCAAAACCTTTTTCAAGAAGACTACTATTACAGCCGACTATAGTAACAGATTCTAATTTTGTTTTCTTATTCTTTTTTGTTTTGTAATCTAAAAATTCATAGCTGCCTAATACTAATCCTTCGCCAATAAATTGACAGTGTTTTGCTTCACCACCACAGAAACATTCCGTTGCAAAAGAGTCTAGGTTCTTTTTAATGACTAACCTAGAGGCATTACCAGCTACAACTCTTGCAATATTCGCATCATAGTTTTTTTGACTTCCTAGGCCTATCAGTATTATTATTTTATCATTAAAATAGAAAGTATGGCTAGTTCCGACTTTTCCATTTACGTCTCCTGAATTAATCGCGTGTTTAAACATATTTTGACTAGAAGAGTTTATGATTTCAGCGATAGGTGACAAGGTTTTTTCCTCATAGACACCTACAATAACAAGCTTCTCAGTAACAACATCCCAACTTTTTTTTGATAAATTAATATTTGTAATATGACTCATTTTTATCCTTCAGTATTTTTAATTTTAGATATTTAAATAATATTAGGTTACTGAAGTTAAGTTAAACTCCTTATGTTCAGTAGTTTGTTCTAATTTTTAGAATACTTTTATATAATGAATATTATAAATATTAAACCAAAAGAAAAGCCTCCAGCATTAATATTATTTATAATGTTTTTCAGTATTGTTGCCGCAAGTATTACTGGATCAACAATAAAAGATTCAGTTTTTCTTTCTCATTTCGAAAAATCTTTCCTTCCACTAATGTATGTTTTAATAGCAATTACAATGACATGTGTTATTTATTTTTATAAAAAATTAGTATATCAAAAAGATCAAATAAACGTTATTATTTATTCTAGCTTAATATTTTTCGCTAGTATTTCCATTTTCAAAAATAACTTAATTGGTTGGGGTATACCCATATTTTATATATTAATTGAGGTTATCACTATTATATCCATAATGCAATTTTGGGTGCTAGCAGGCGAAATTTTTAACGCACGTCAAGCAAAGCGCATTTTCTCAATTATTATTGCAGGAGGATCATTTGCGGGTATCAGTGCGGGTTATGGTATAAAGCCATTTACAGAGGTTTATGGCATTTCTAATCTGATAAACCTTACTTTGTTTTTCATTATAGTTACAATAGCAATGGCTATAATAATAAAGCCATATAGAGTATTGATAACAATAAATTCACAAAATAGCCTACCTGCAATATCAGTTAAGCTAAATAAGATTACACCTTATACTAAAAATATTGCCTTGTTAATTGCCTTGTCATCATTTACATCTAAAATCATTGACTATCAATTTAAAATGACTGCCGCAAGCACCTACACCTCTGAATCAGAACTCGTAAACTTTTTTGGCTTTTATTATGCATCCACCGGAATATTTACATTAATAATGCAATTTTTTATTACTGGGTTTCTACTAAATAGGTTTGGAGTTTTAGCAGGACTACTTATACTACCAATAGCAGTATTATTTGGATCTGCTGGATTTATATTAGTTGGAACTTTAGCTGCGGTTTATGTTACGAAATTTTCGGATCAGGTCATTAAATTTTCGACCAATAGTACTATACAAGAAATTCTATGGCTTCCCCTTTCTTCAAAATATAAGGAGCAAATAAAGCCAAGCATTGATGGTTCCCTAAAAACTATTTTTGAAGGATTAGCCGGTTTATTAATCTTTCTAATTATTTACTTTAAAGTTATACCAGAGTCAAAAATATATTTATTAAGTATTTTAACTATAATGGTTGCGATTATTTGGATATGGAATAGTTTTAGATTAAAGAAAGGGTATGTCTCATCCCTTGTAAAATCAATTGAGAATAGGCAGCTAGATTTAGATAAAATAGAAATCGATATAGAAGATATGCATACAGTGCAGATAATAGATCAGACCTTGAAAGAGAATAATGAGTTAAAACAATTATTTGCTCTTGATCTATTATGGACCGTCCCTCTTCATCCCTGGAAAACGACTATTCAATACTTATTTAACCAATCTACTTTAGCAATAAAGCGTGGAATATTAGAATTAAACTGGAAAAACAATGAAATAATACCTGATAGCTACATACTAGAAGAAATATTAAGCATAAGTGATTTAACTCCTCATGCGATAAGGTGTGCATCTCAAAGAGGAATAAAAAATTTAGACAGAGTTATAACCCCTTTACTAAAAGAAGATTCAACTTCTATTGCTTCAGCTACGGCCATTACAATCTTATCAAAAAACCCTCAAGATAAAAAAAGTAAATCTGTGATTGAAAAGATTATTACAGATGGTAGCCAAGAAAAAATCTCAGATATGATCTCAAACATTCAAGATTATCCTAATCTTATTTCAAATGATGATCTTTTAAAAATATTTATAAATGGTGAGAGTTCTGTTAAGAATAGTATTTTAAAGTTATTGAAAAAAAAGCCGAATCAAATATTTTTTGAAATTATTTTCAGCGCTCTTTTGGAACCTTCAACTCAAAAAAATGCTAGAATGGCCTTATTAGTTAAATCTAAAAATCCATACAGAAAAAAACTAGTTGCAGTTTTAATAAATCCAAAATCAAATATAAATTCTAAAATTCAAGTTTTAAAAGTAATAGATAGAATTGAAGAAACAGAACCATTAATCAATATAATAATTCCGTTTTTGAATAATCTAGATTTAAAGATACTAGATGAATCTTGTAATACTTTAATAAAAATTTCTAAAAAGATTGAAATAGATAAATTCAGTTTAATTCAAATTAATAACAATATTGATCAATTAGCTAATCGAACAATTCAATTATGGAATTTTGAGTTATCCTTAAAAAATAAGATTCATTCTAAATTAATCCTGGATCATATTAAGAATGATATTCATAATCTTGTTTTAATTATTATAAAGCTGGGAACCTTAAAAGAGCCAAACGTACCAATTGAAGATTATATAAGGTTTATAGAAACAAAAGACTCACTTTTTTTACCAGCAGTATTAGAGCTAGTTGAGACTACATTTTCAAAAGAAGCCAAAAGAGTATTACTACCTCTTATCGATCCAGATTTAAGCATAGATTTCTCAGATCAAAGCTTATTACCGGATAATAATTTCAGCACCGAGGAAACCTTAATTGATTGGATTCAAAATTCGCATAAATGGAAGACAATGATAGCATTAGAATATTTATTAAAAGAAGAAAAAGTATCACTGCTTAAAGATATAGATTGGGCTAAAATAAATCTAGATATATTTAAACATACTTTTTTTAATTTTAATCAAATAGATTATTTATCAAGAAACTTTTTTGGTAAAAAGATTATAATAAAAAGGAATAACAACATGTATTCAATCTTAGAAAAAACATTAATCTTACAATCAGTAGATCTTTTTCAGGATATCCCTGGAGAGATATTATCTAATATTGCACAAATTTCTGAAGAAATACATATGGATTTAGATGAAGAGGTTTTTCTTGATGGTGATAATGGTGATTCTATGTATGTAATTGTTGAAGGGCAAATAAGTGTAATCAAGAATAAAAAAGAGATTGCATTATTGGAGCATGGAATGTGTATAGGCGAAATGGCCCTGCTCGACCAAGAACCTCGATCAGCTGATGCTATTTGTATGGAAGAGTCTACTTTACTAAAAATTAATCAATTCGGTTTTTACGAGCTAATGGCTAGTAATCATGAAATAATGAGACAAATTGTAAGAATTCTGACTAAAAGACTTCGTGAAACCAATAAAAAGCTTACTTCAAACTCGAGATAATATCTTTTACTATTCCTGGGTCTGCCAATGTTGAAATATCTCCCATATTGTTAAAATCACCATTTGCAATTTTTCTTAATATCCTTCTCATAATTTTACCTGACCTTGTTTTAGGTAACGATGGAGTAAAATGAATTTTATCGGGCTTTGCATGTGGACCAATCTCTTTGGTGACAGAATCTAAAATTTTCTGATGAATCATATCATTCGGTTCTACACCCGTCATTAATGTAACAAAAGAACATATCGCCTGACCTTTAATATCATGATTAAAACCAACAACAGCTGCTTCAGCAACACCTTCAGCTTTACCAATTGCTCCTTCTACCTCAGCTGTACCAATATTGTGACCAGAAACATTTAATATATCATCCACCCTACCAGTTATCCAATAATATCCATCCTCGTCTCTTTTTGCGCCATCACCGGTAAAATAATATCCAGGGAATTTTGAAAAATAAACATCAAGAAACCTTTCATGATCTCCGTAGATGGTTCTCATTTGTCCCGGCCAAGAGGTTTTTATTGCTAATAGCCCTGAAACATTGTTGCCGATTATCTCCTCTCCACTATCTGTTAGTAATACAGGCTCAATACCAAAAAATGGAAATGTTGCAGATCCGGGTTTCGTTGGTGTTGCACCAGGTAATGGTGAAATTAAGATTCCACCTGTCTCTGTTTGCCACCATGTATCTACGATTGGACAATTATTTTTACCAATTTTTTCATGGATAACAGGCCATTCCTATATTATTTATGGA
>JAOLAV010000030.1 GCA_028338895.1 Fidelibacterota bacterium | reverse complement strand
TTGATTCTATCTCTAACATTATTTTCAACCATTAATTTTTGAGAGAGATAACCGCCTCCCTGAGCAAGTAGGAGTGTTGTTAAAATTCCTCCTATCATGGGTATTATATATCTTTTACCCTTTTTCATGTGAAACTCCTTGGTCTGTTTTTTTATATTCCGCATTATAAAATTATTCCAATATTTCAATTATTCTTCTGTTAATTTTTTATGGTGAGGAGGAGAGATAAAAGTTATCTGAATCCTTCTATTTGATGATTTTTGTTTTTTTGTTCTATTTAAAGAGAGCACTGTTACCATTGGGTTCCCTTTACTGTCAACTGGTGCTTCACCATCACCCCATGTTAGAGTTAATGGATTATACATAGGGTTAATACTTTTAATACTATCTATTCCTTTGGGATACCAATCTCCATAACCAGCAGCAAGCATCCTGGGTGCCGGAACGCCTTTTTCTATCATATAACGAACAACTGATGCACCTCTAGCAGCAGATAACTCCCAATTACTTTTGTAAAATTTTTGCCATTTTTTAGGCATTGCATCACTATCTGAATGTCCTGCTACTTCAACTTGAAAGGGACTTGCTTTAATTCTTGGTATAATTTCAGTATCTAAAAGTTCTCCAAGTTCAGGTTTCATATCAGCTTTTCCTGATGGGAAAGCAAAATCACCTTTAATATTAACTATTAACCCTTTTGAACTTGTTTGAATATCAATGGGTGGGTCACCGGAAGGACTTTCTTTTTTCATTTCTTCGATGGCTTCTTCCATTTCTTTTTTCATTGCGGCAAGGTTTTTAATTGGCTCAAATTCACCTTCTAGTTCCGCTTTTCCACTTGCTTCAATTTCACTCCCTAAAGATTTGCCTTCTGAATTTGCCATTTCTTGAAGTTTGACTGGATCCATAGTAGATATAGCAGCGAGAAGAACAAAAAAAGCGAAAAGAAGCGTCATCATGTCAGCGAAAGTACCAAACCATCCAGGTAACCCTTCTTCAACAGATTCTGCTCCCTTTTCGAAACCTTTATTATAACATTTTTTTTCGCCTGGAGTCATTCCCATCTATATTATTCTCGCTTCCACTCCGAGGGCGGAATAAATGAATTTAATTTTTCTCTTACAATAATTGGATGCTTTTTTTGATGTATTAACCTAGCTGCTTCAACTAATAAATTTGCGGACATTGAAGTTTGGGTAGTTTTATTACCCATTTTCTGAGCCATGGGTAGGAAAAAAAGATTTGCAAAAACAGCTCCATACAGGGTTGTTATCAGAGCCGCAGCCATACCTCCACCTAGATTATCAGCTCCACCCTCTCCTCCAAAACCGGCAAGCATAAGTACTAGCCCAATTAATGTCCCGACCATGCCCCAAGCTGGAGCTAAATCGCCCATTGATTTCAACATATCAGTTTGAGTCTTTTCTCTTTTTTCTCTATACTCAATTCTAGTCTCTAAGATGTCTGAAACCTCTTCAAGAGAATAACCGTCAACGACCATTTGAACACCGTCTTTAAAAAAATATGTTTTGATAGTATCAACTGATTTTTCTAAATCAGCAGGACCTTTTCTTGCTTGCTCTGCAACATCACATGCTTCGTCGACTAATGGTCCCATTGAAGCATCGGCCGGTTTTAGAACCGCGCCAATAGCTTTTCCTAGTGCAGTCACGTGATACATTGGGAAAGCAACAAAAATCGATGCTATCATACCACCAAAAACAATACCAAAACTTGGGGCGGAAATAAAATCACCAAATCCTCCAGCTGAACCCTCAACAAACAAGGCATAAGCAATACTGCCAATCATAGCAGCCATACCAAAAAAAACACCAACAAATAGAGCTATATCCATCTAATCACTCCTCGATCGAACTTGCAGATTTTAATTTATTCTCACTTAAGGCCTTCAAAATATTCCTTACATCTGAGTACTCTGGATCTAACCTTAAAGCTAAATTCCAATTTATTGTTGCTCTTTGAACATCTCCTAATTTAAAATATATAGAACCTCTTCTAGCGTAAGCTAGGGCTAAATCAGGGTTTAATTCTAGTGCTAGGTCAACTTCTTTTAAGGCCTCACGATAATCTCCAGCATAAAAGTACCTCAATGATCGAGATAAATACCTCATCGCCTCATTCATATTTTTATCAGAAACGTTTGTTTCAAGTTTTAAAGCACTTAAAGAATCAGCAAGAAACTGACCATTTTGCTCCATTGCGGAAAGGCGAACAAGCAAATTTCTCATTTCGTTATTCATTAAAGCCATAGAGTCTCTTAACGTTTCTACAGCAACGTTTGCCATCGCTATCGTTGAATCTCTATGCAAAGGTATGGATTGATTCCCAGATGAATTTAAATTAGATGAACCATATAGATTTGTTGGGTTGGATGGACCCGATTGAACTCTTCTCCGAGGATCTCGTGGAACAGCCATATCTAATCCCAATGTAAAGCCTGGGTGGCCTTCCCAATATCTGTTACCAAATTCTGGTAATTTTTCTATGTGGGTGAACCCTAAGTTCAGGCGGTAATCCGAGGTAAGGGGGATGCGGAGTCCCACATTGACACCTGTTCCATCGAATTCACCCACAATATCCATTCCACCCCGGCTAGAAAAATACGGGGTCTTTAGTAAGAAGCCTAAAAAGACTCCAGAATTTGTTTCTTCAGTAGAATCATTGAGAGCTACATCATTTTGATTTAGAGGAGCTGTTGTATCTGCTTCTAATGGCGCAAGACCTCCAGTTCCAAATCCCATGTAAGTATTCATTTTATATTCACCTAAATTTTTCTCGCTAGCCAAAACAACAAAAAAAGATAAAAGCGATGTATTCAAACTGAGCATTTCTTCGGATTTTTGTTCACTTTCGAAAACAACATCTTGAAGGCCTACTGTCAAACTTATATCATTGTATGTATAAACTTTTTGTTGAAAATGAAAACCAAATTCAACAGGCGCATTGTATTGAGATTCTTCTAATTTTGCTAGAGATGTTGTATCGCCTCCCATAACCGCAGAAAACCCAAACCCAAATCCCCTACTTAATTCCATATCAAAATAAACACCCTTAGCCGTATTGAAGGGGTTAAAGTTATGTATTTCGAGTCCAAAACCAGTCCGAAAGAGGTAAGGTGATTTTTTGTTACTTGAAGTTGGAATTTTCATCATTAGCCCTGGGCGAGAGTAAGCAACCCTTGTACCACTAAAAGATAAAGCTGGTAAAAGAAAGCACAAGGCAATTAAGTGTTTACTCAAAAATCGCATATTAAAAATATTTTAAGTCATCAGTAACCGATGTTACTGATACTCCTCCCAGTCAATAACATAAGAATATCCAATAAATGCACCAAAATCTTGAGGAACATATAAATCAAATTTACCAACAGCTCCTGGAAGTAAACTTGCATCTGAAACAATACCTGTATCGAAAGTGTTGTACGAGCCCTTAACAAAAGTGGTTAACGTTTTGGTTTCGCCACTCCAATTTTTCCTAAAAACAAAATCTACTTTTACAAAATCAGATCTACGACCACCAATATTTTTTATTTCGCCTTCGAAAATAATATTTCCTTGACCATCTTTCTTTTCAGAAATATTTCCCACCAAAACACAGTTTGCAGAAAATTTAGCGCTAGCATTTCTTGCGGAATTATTTGATGACGTATATTTAGGTTGTGCAAGCTTTGGCATTGGAGGCGGTGTATAACTATCTCTAATTTGCTCAGGAACATATTCTTGTGTGTCTTCAGTTATTACATTGTCAACAATTCTAACAACCTGAGCTCTGTCGACAATTAAATAACCAACCAACGTTTCCACTTTAAGAGATTTATCATCTTGATATATAATTTTACCAAAAACAGTGCTTCCATTTTTCAATATAATCTCTTTAGAATAAATAGTAAGGGGGTTAACCCACATCTTACTTAGAGCTTTGAGGTCATCCATCTCTTGCGATAGGTGCTTGAATTCAGCACTTAATTTTTTAATTTCAAAATTAAGTTCATTCAGAATAAAATCTTTACTTGGGCTTCCCATAGCCTCCATGGTCTGGGGCACTGTAACGGATATACGGCCAGGCTGTTTCACAGCTTGATTTGGTGTCGGAGTATTTGGGGTTGGTTCTGGCTTTTTTGTAGATAAAGTTAAATCGTATAAGTCTTTATCTCCTGTTAAGTTGATGATTTCTTCCATTACTCCATACTCATCATGGGATGCTTGTAAGACATAGTCACCATCTTCTAACTTTTTAAATTTAAATTTACCATTCCCGCCTGTTTCTTCCTCCGAGATGAGATTACCATCTGAAAGAAGTGTTAAGGTAGCACCTTTAACTTTGTTACCGTCTGAGTTTAATACTCGACCAGTAATGGTGTTACCTTTGCCATAGGCAACTGTGCCTATAAACATAAGGGCAAGCATAGCGAGTACAAATCGCTTTTGTGGGCTTTGTAATAGTGTCATGTTTTACCTCGGATTATGAACACTTGTAGCAACTAAATGCGCTAAAGCTTTCCAATTTTAATGTAAAATTAGGTATGTGTCAAGAAATTATAAAAATCTAAATTTGAAGAAAATCATTTCCAAAAGTCGTTTAATGTCTTCTCACGACTTTTTTCTTTATCGTAGGCCAACTTAGTTCTTTCTCTTAAGTCCGGTTCAAGATCAAGGGCAAGCGCTGACTCAAATGCTTCTAAGATTAGATCAAAATCTTTATCCCCTATCTTTTGATAAGCCATACCTATATAATAATGAGGTATTCCGCTATTGGGGTTTATTTGAGAGGCTTTGTTGTAGTTTTGAATTGCTGTCCATAAATTATCTTTTTTACCTGTTTTTGCTAAAATAATTCCATTAATGATTAATATATGAAAATTTGCGATGATATTATTTTCATTAAATTCTTTACTACTTAAATAGTGCTTTAAAGCTTTATTATAGTTTTTTTTAGTGAATTCTTTTAAACCTATCTTATTATGGGCTAATGATAGCGCACTAGCTAAGCTTTCTGTTCTTCCTTTATGTAATAGGGAGTCTTGCATTGCAATTAAAAGAGCTGGGTTTTGTTCCGCAATATTCAAAATTTTTGAGCCAGTACAATTATAACATAAAATAGAAATTAAAAAGAGATAAAAAAGTCTCATTGCCTCTTCAGCCTTCAAAATAAAATAATTCAATGTTTTCCCTAAATGAAGAATATAAACTCTCCATAGAGTCAATAATGTAGTATCTATCCTGTATATGGCTGTAATCAAAACAAGTTAAAATAACTTCTTCTATATCGTATTTAAGGAATTTAGATCGATTAGAAAGCCCCTTTGAGCATTCAATTATATTTTTAACTTCGTCGTATGATGAAATTATTCCTGAACCATAAACTTCAAACTTAATATCATTGTCTACTCTACGAAATGAATCCGTGAGACCTTTATTATCGAGCAAACCATATTCATACGTCCACCATGCAAAGTTTTGAAGCCTTTTTAGATTATGATATATCAAATCCTTACCAAGTTTTCTTTCATCTTTAATTATCTCAAATCCTAAAACACCAATTTCATACATAAAGTCAGCATATTTATTATTCATTAAAAAAGGAATATGACCTTGGATATCATGGAAGATATCTGGTTCAGGGGTATAACCTTTTTTATTCAAAATATTTACTCCTGAATATTTTTCATCAAATCTAGGTGATTTCCTAATTATATCGGTAACCGGAAATCGACGCTGTTTATTAATTTCAAAAAATAAATCTTCGTCTAAAAATCCAGCTACAGAAAGTAAAGTCCAACCTGTCGCATTTTCAATTAAAGGTGAAATCAATTTAAAATTTGGGAACATATTATTTGGTATAGGAAGCGTCCGAAGCCCTAGCAAATATTCTTTTGATGCATATTGATCAAGTAAAAACTCTAGTTTCTGATATAGCTCAGACCAGATTCTATTCTCTAAATTTGTAACATCGTCGTAGTACTGGGGTTTTATATATTGATCTTTTGACCCATATATTTTTATTCCCTCAATACTATTAGGTATCATATTCTTAAAAAGGTAATTGTACTTATTTTTTTGAATTCCCATTACTTAAAACCTCTTGAATTTCATTTAATTTTAAATGAATGCCGTTACCATAACCAAATATAGGTAATCGCTGAATTATTTCGCCCAAAATCAGGGTCACTTTTAATATTGCAATCTACGCGCATGTCGGTAGCATCCTTATTAAACATATTATAATCCTCACCATTAATAACGGATTGAAACCGACCTTCTTGCTCTTTACACCATAACCTTATTACCGATCTAAGTTTTCCAGATCCATGACCTGTTATCACTTTAATAGCACGGATATTCCCTTCGAATGATATTTGGCTAATCATTGTTTCAAGGTTTAGTTGAGCTGTTTCTAAACTCAGATTTGAATGTCCAATATCTAATATTTTTAATTTATTATTTATCATAATATCAAAGATAACTTTTAATAACTATTATAAGTTAATGCATTATTAAAAAAGGATGTACATGAGAAAAGTTATATTAGGTCGAACAAATTGTGAAGTCTCTTCTATTAGCTTAGGTACATGGGCTTTCGGCGGTGAAAGTATGAATGGAAAAATGGCTGTTGGTTGGGCCGGGCAAAATAAAAAAGACTCTTCCGATGCTCTAACACGTGCTTGGGAGCTGGGGATCAATCACTGGGATACAGCGGATGTTTACGGCAATGGTAAATCTGAATCTATAATTGGTGAAATGTGGCCCAAAATACCCAGAAAGGATATTTTTATTGCAACTAAATTAGGTTGGGATAAAGGTCCTCACAAAAATTGGTATAATCCAAATCATATGAGGAAAAACCTTGAAAGATCGCTCGTAAACCTTAAAACAAACTGCGTTGACCTTTTATACCTGCACCATTGTAATTTTGGTGAAAATGATATGTATTTGAATGATGCTATTTCAACAATAAAACAATTTCAAATAGAAGGAAAAACAAAATATCTTGGTTTATCTGATTGGTCCTCCGAAAGGGTTCTTAAATATATAAAAATATGCGACCCCGATGTTGTGCAAATCTATCATAATGTAATGGATAATAACTATATCACCTCAGAATTAAAAAACTATGTTGATAAAAATAATCTGGGAGTTTGTTTTTTTTCACCGATAAAGCATGGTCTTTTAACTGGAAAATATAAAAATCCCGTAAAATTTAACGATGGTGATCACCGCTCTAGGGTAAAAGAATTTCAAGATGTAAAGATTTTGAAAAAACTAAGAAAGAATAAAACTCTATTAGAAGAACGATTTAAGAAAAAAAAGAATCCTGTCATGCAGGGATTAATTAACTCATTATTTTTAGACTCGGATACTGGTTGTGTTTTACTTGGTCAGCGTAATAAAAAGCAAGTTGAAATGGCATCATTGCTTGGAGAAAAATTAGCGCCTGATGACGCTAAGTGGGTTAAAAAACTTTATAAGTTTTAACTAAAAAAGATAAATAAATTTTTGTTCAACCCAACACCATCTCACTCTTTAAATAAACAGGGCTTTTGCTTTCTTCCAAGAATATTTAGATCCACAAAAATAAGCACATGTAGGTCTGCATTATGGGAAATTATAAATGGTAATTATGAGACTGGTGTCAAACCAGAAAATAGATTTTGGGAAACTGGAGATAATCCAAATTCATTGATAAAAATTGATAAACCTCATTTATGTAATAAAACTGTTTGGGATTTTATAACTGATAAAAGGTTTACAACATTATTAAGTGAAACGACTTCATCAAAAAAAATTCAAATTTGGCATACACAACTAGTTTGGAAACCGACAAGCAAAGGTTCGAGTGGGAATGCTGGATGGCATAGAGATGCTCAATATTGGCCATTTTGGTCTGAGAGAGGACTTTATACTGCTTGGATTGCTTTATCTAACGTAACAAAAAATTCAGGACCCGTTCAGTATATTGTAGAATCAAACAAATGGGGTTCAATAGATGGCTTAGACTTTTTTAGTAAAGACTTATCTTCCCAACATAACATTTTAGCTAAAACTCATAAAGACTACAAAATCACCAAGGGAATATTATCTGAAGGTCAAGTTGCTATTCATTCTTCGTTAACTTATCACTCTTCTACCGCTAATAAAAACATTGAGCCTAGAATTGGTTTAGTCGTTCATTTTTGTACAGATCAAGCACGGAAAATTGAGTTAAAAAATGAAAATAAGAACTATTTAGATTATCTACAAAACCAGAAGATTGCACCAATAATATTTCAGTAGTCATGATGAATAAATTAAAATTAGATTTTAAAAAATTTGGGTATACAATAAAAAAAAATCTTTTTAATAATACTGACATAAAACTACTTGAAAAAGAGTTTGACAGGATTGTAATCCAATTAAAAAAGAGCAAAGAAAATATTAATGCTCGATGGGGTAGCCCTTTAACAAAACATCTAGAAAGTAGTGACTCTATGGTTTTTCATACTCATAATGTTCAAAGCTACTCTTCGTTAATGCTTCAAATGATACAAAATAAAAATTTGCTAGACAGTGTTGAATCCATTATTGGCGAAAACATCGTTCTCCATCATACAAAGCTATTTTATAAACCTAAAAAAATCGGATCAGCATTTCCACTTCACCAAGACTGGTCTTATTTTCCTACAAAAAAAAACACAATGATTGCAGCAATCATTCATTTGAGTGATACAAATGAGAATATGGGTTGTGTTCGGATTATACCAAAATCTCATAATTTGGGTCTTGTAAAAAAATCAAATGGGCATAACTACATAAATAAAATTCACAATCATTATAAATTAGAAGAAGGGTTACCCATAATAGCAAATGCTGGAGATACTCTTTTTTTTCACTCTTGTACTTTGCATGGGTCTATGGCTAATATGTCAAATAAGCCTAGAAAAACCATTTTAATGCAATTTTACGCCGGGGATGACGATGTAATAGAGAATAATAACCATACAAATGTACAGCTTGTTTTAAGAGGGTGGAATGAAAAGGCTACTCGAGAATCAACTAATGATCTTAAATAGAAACTTTATTTATCAGGCATTACAATTTCCATTTTAGGATATGGAATAGAAATCTTTTCTTTGGCAAATTCTTTATATATTTCAGTATTTATAGCATCTATAGTTCTTCCTCTCTTTTCTGGTTTTTGAATCCAAAATAATAGTTGCAACTTAAGACCGTATTCAGAGAATTCCCTAAAGCGGACACGAGGATCGGGGTTTTTAAGAACATCCTGATTTTTTAAAGAAAGATCAACTAAAACTTGTTTAGCGTGATCAATGTCTGAACCATAAGCAATATGAATTGTTATTCTAACTCTTTCGCTTTCTCCTGGACCACCACTTTCATTAACAATTTTTGAGGATGCAATCACAGAATTAGGAATAGTAATCTCAATATCATCTCTTGTCATAAAACGAGTTGACCTTAAACCCATTTGTTTTACATAACCACGTTCACCACTATCTAAAAGTATATAATCACCTTCTTTAAATGGCGAATCAGCCATTAAAAAGATACCGGCGAAAAAGTTTGATACAGTGTCTTTTGCCGCGAGGCCTAAAACCACACCTAAAACTCCTGCTGATGCCAGAATACCATTAATGTTGATATCCCAACTTAAAAATATGAAATAGATACCAAATAGACCTATCCCAATTTTAGCTAAATTATTGAAAAGAGGGAGTGTGTTCTTTTGAAAAAAATTGTTTTCTTTTTGTCTGGATGCCCATTCCATAGACATTATTAAAATTTTTATACTAACAAATAACCAAATAAGGATTGTTACTGTTTTGAATATTCCAATTAGTGCAAAATCAATTTCAATTGGTAGTCTAGCTACTTTAATACCAATATTAAAACCAAAAAACAATATAGAATAAAATACTGGCTTATGTAAAAGTTGCAATATTTTATCATCGAGAGAATTCTGTGTTTTATCAACAACACGTTTAAAAATTTTGGTAAAAACAATATCTGTTGCCTTTGCCGCAATTATAGCTCCCAAAATAACCAGGACACTTTGCAGGATAGCACTAGAAAGAGCTAAGCTGTAATTCTTTTGCAACCATATCATCATAGGGTTAAATATAAACCAAGTAAGAACAATTTTATTAGCTTGTAGTAAAAAAAAATAACAATGTTAGACTTATTTTATATATACTGTCTTCATATTTGTGAACTCTCTAATTCCAGCTTCTGATAACTCTCTACCATATCCAGATTCTTTGATTCCACCAAAAGGCAACCTCGGATCAGACCGAACAAAATCATTAACAAAACAAGATCCCGCTTCGATTTGGTTTAATGCAATTTCTTCACCTTTTTTTAGATTTTTTGTGAAGACAGCACCACCTAATCCAAATTGGCTTTGATTTGCTAAAAGAATTGCTTCTTTTTCATTTTTTGCAGAAATAATAGAAGCAACTGGTCCAAAGATTTCATCATCAAAGGCAGGCATACCTGGTTTTACATCGTTAAGTAATGTTGGTGGATAAAAAGCACCTTTTGTAGTCGGAATTTTTCCCCCAACCAATAATTCAGCTCCTTTTCTAATCGTGGCGTTAACTAACCGATGAACTTCGTTACGTGATTCAATATTAACCATCGGACCTATAGTAACATCTTTGTCAAAAGGGTCACCCATTTTTTCTAATTTGATAGCTACTATTAATTTTTGCTTAAAGTCTTCTAATATAGATTCGACTACAATAAACCGTTTTGCCGCTATACAGCTTTGTCCGGTATTTAAAAAACGTCCGGTCATGCATGCAGAAACGGCTTGGTCAAGATCTGCATCTTTCAAAATAATATATGGGTCACTTCCACCTAATTCTAAAACTGTTTTTTTCAGCACAGCTCCAGCTTGGGATGCAACAGCTTTTCCTGCGGGTGTACTCCCTGTTATTGTAACTGCTTTTACGTTTGGGTTTTTAATTACATTTTTTACATATTTTGAACTAATTACTAATGTCCTAAAAACATTTTTGGGATACCCTGAATCATGAAATATTTTTTCAATTTCTAATGCACAACCTTGAACATTTGATGCATGTTTTAAAACACATACATTTCCAGCCATTAGAGCTGGAGCTGCAAACCGAAGGACCTGCCAAAATGGAAAATTCCAAGGCATAACAGCAAAAATAATACCAATTGGTCGGTAAGCTAAATAACTTTTTGATGCTTCTGTTTCAATAATTTGATTTTCTAAAATTTTTTCTGCATTATTTGCATAGTAATGACAAACCGATGCACATTTGTTTACTTCTGCAACTGCCTGGAAAAATGGTTTACCCATTTCTAATGTTATTATCTTAGCCAAGTCTTCTTTTTTATCTTGAATTACTTTTGCTGCATTTTTAAGTAATTGCGCTCTATATGAAAAAGATGTTTCTTTCCATTTTATGTACGAAGAATTAACATTTAAAAGAATGGATTCAACCTCATCCAAATTCATCTCCCTATATGAAGCGATTTCTTTACCAGTTGCAGGATTAATTGATTTCAATTTCATAAATGAACCTCCAAATAATATTAAGAGTTTTTAAGTGCTAAATGAAAAATATCAATAGCTTTTTTAATTTGATTTTTCGTAATAATCAGCGGTGGAATCCAGCGAATAACATTTAGATATGTACCACATGTTAACAATAAAAGGTTTTGATTTAGACAAGCCATTTGGATCAATCTTGCCTTTTTAGGATCGGGGTTTCCATTAATATCTGTAAATTCTGTACCTATCATAAGTCCAAGTCCACGGTTATCTCCAATGGAGGGATATTCTTTTTTTAAATCTTCTAACCTAGTTATTAGATAGTCTCCTTGAACTTTAGCATTTTGGACTAGCTTTTCATCTAAAATTGTTTGAATTGTTGCATTAGCTGCGGCCATAGGTATAACACTTCCGCCTCCATAAGTTCCACCATGAGTACCTAATCTCCATTTTGACATAAGGTCTGATGACGCACCAATAGCGGAGATAGGTAATCCACTACCCATTCCTTTTGCCATAATCAAAATATCTGGCTCAACATTAAAATGTTCAATAGAAAACATTTTACCAGATCGCCCAAAGCCTGATTGTACTTCATCTACAATTAAAAGAATTTCATATTTATCACAAAATTTTCTTAATGCCTGCATAAAAACAGGTGAAGCAGGGACATATCCTCCCTCTCCTAAAACTGGCTCTATAATAATAGCTGCAGTTTCTGAGGGTGCTGTCTGCCCTTTAATAAGAATATTTAACTGATTCATACACCAATCAGAAGTTTCTTTTTCACCTAATCCTAAAAAATAAGAATATGGAAATGGAGCAACAAAAATCCCACTTGGAAGAGGTTGATAATTTTGACGATAACCAATTTTAGATGTTGTCATAGCCAT
>JAOLAV010000003.1 GCA_028338895.1 Fidelibacterota bacterium | reverse complement strand
GTCTTGAGCAGCGTACCTATTTTGATATTGAAATGATGATTGAGCTTGGTTATTGCTCCGGAATTGAGAATTATTCAAGACTCTTTTCAGGCCGAAATGCAGGAGAAAAGCCATTTACTTTGATCGATTTTTTTTCTGATGATTATCTCACTATTTTAGATGAATCTCATGTCACCTTACCACAAATACAAGGTATGTACAATGGTGATAGGGCAAGGAAAATGAATTTAGTAGAGCATGGTTTTCGGCTTCCGAGTGCACTTGATAATAGACCCTTAAAATATGATGAATTTCATAAATGCCAAAATCAAGTTTTATTTACATCTGCAACACCCTCCATAAGAGAAATGGAGCTGTGTAAAGGCGTTATTATTGAGCAAATTATTAGACCAACAGGACTCCTTGATCCTGAAGTCGACGTTCGTGAGACTAGAGGGCAGATTGATGATTTAGTCGGCGAGATTAGATCAAGAGCTGATAAAAATGAAAGAGTCTTAATAACAACCTTAACAAAAAAAATGTCTGAGGACTTAACTGACTATTTATCGGGTCTTAATATTAGAGTTAAATATCTTCATTCTGATATTGGTACAATCGAAAGAGTTCAAATACTCAGAGAATTAAGAATCGGAGAATTTGATGCTCTAGTTGGTATTAATCTACTTAGAGAGGGTTTAGATTTACCTGAAGTAAGTCTAGTAGCAATATTAGATGCTGATAAAGAAGGTTTTTTAAGATCTAAAAGTTCTCTACTTCAAACAGCTGGTCGAGCAGCTAGAAATGTAGAGGGGTTAGTAATTCTTTATGCTGACAAGATAACGGATGCAATGAAAAATTTAATTGAAATCACACGGGAAAGAAGAAAACTTCAAAATAAATATAATATAAAAAACGGTATAACGCCTAAAACAGTATTTAAATCCGTAGACGAAATTCTTACTTCAACTTCTGTTGCCGATTCAAATAATATTTTAGTTGAAGGTGATGCTATCAATTATGATTTGAAAGAGATCCCAATTCAAGATAAAAAAACAATCCTAGCTGAATTAAAGAAATCGATGCTTAAATCATCTGAAAATTTAGACTATGAAAAAGCAGCACAATTAAGGGATGAGATTAAAAGATTTGAAAGTGATTTGAGTGCTATAGCTAAATGATCAAAACTCTTCTGACTAAAATTAGACTTCTTAATTTACTTTATCCTAGGATTTATTAATGATTGACCTAACTCGACTTCAAAAAGTGTCTGGGATTATTGGTACATCTAATCGTATCAGGCAAGTACTAGAAATGATAAATCAGGTATCAGATGTTGATATCTCGGTTCTTATTACAGGTGAATCTGGTACCGGTAAAGAAGTAGTTGCAAAAGCAATACATAAAAACAGTAAGCGCTCAAAATCTTCTTTAGTTATTGTTAATTGTGGTGCAATACCTGAAGGTATTATTGAATCTGAATTATTTGGACATAAAAAAGGATCTTTTACAGGAGCTAGTCAAGATCGTAAAGGTTACTTTGAAGAGGCAAATTTTGGAACTATTTTTCTAGATGAAATTGGTGAAACTCCGTTAGAGACTCAAGTCAAACTTCTTAGAGTTCTTGAAAATGGTGAATTTATGAGGGTAGGAGAAGCTAGAACTCGAAAAACAGATGTTCGAATCATTGCTGCGACTAATAAAAACTTAGATACATTAGTAAAGAAAAATCATTTTAGAGAAGACTTATATTATCGATTAAATACTGTAAATATTGATTTACCTGCTCTAAGAAATAGGGTTGAAGATATAGGATCTTTTGTTGAAAGGTTTGCTTTAGAGTTTACACGATCCAATGATATACGATATAGAGGGTTTTTGCCCGATGCCGTTAGAACGCTAAAACAATATGATTGGCCTGGGAACATACGAGAATTAAAACACTTTGTTGAAAAAATACTTGTTTTGGAGCGTGGCGAGAGGATCACATCAGAAATGGTCCAAAAAGAGATGTCAAAAGTCTATAATACAGAAGGAATAAGTAATTCTTTGCCTGTAATTGTAAATAATGAATCAAATAAAGCTGAGATTGATTTAATGTTAAGGCAACTATTCTTATTAAAACAAGATACTGAAATTATTCAAAAATTACTTGTAGGTAGGTCAATTCCAACAAATCATTCTGAAAATAACTTAACTAATTTGAATACATTAGATCAAAACATATCGTTACCAAAAAAATCTATGGAGATTATTGAAGATGGATTTAGGTATATAAGAGATGATGCCATTGGTGATATTTCAATAAAAGATTTGGAAGAAGAGGTGATATCTCGAACTCTACGCTTTTTTAATAATAATCGTAGAAAGACAGCTAGATCATTAGGAATGAGTGAAAGAACGCTTTATAGAAAGATTGAAGAGTTTGGTCTTGAACCAAAAATTAATCGATCAAAATAATATGAAGTTTTTATCTATTTCTTTATTATCCTTAGCTTTTTTTTCATGTTCTTTCTATTCAATGGGTGGTTCAATACCAGCCCATATCAAATCAATTCACATACCATTATTTGAAAATCAAACTTCTGAATTTGGCTTAGCGGAAGATATTACTGATGGTATAATTGAACAATTTAATGAATCAGGTGTATTAAAATTAGTAAGTCAAAGTTCTGCTAGTTCTATTTTAAAAGGTAAAATTAGAAATATTTCTGAAGGACCTTACTCATATAGTAAAGAAGAATCTATATCTGAATATCGTTATAAAATTGATATTGAGATTGAGTGGTTCGATATTAAGAATGATGAAAATATTCTTAAATCTAATTATTCCGGTTTTGGTGCTTATGGAGTAAGTGGTGATATTGGTTCTGATGGTATAGATAATGATGTTGATGGAAAAATTGATGAAGAAGATGATGATGAATTTGGTGAACCAAGAAGTTTTGCAACTAAGGTTGCTGTTCGTAAAATTGCAGAAGATATTTTAAACGATATTATGACAACATGGTAAAGGAAAACAGAGCAAATGGATAAAGTGACGATTAGTGACCTATCACAACACGAAGGGAAAGAAGTTGAGTTGCGTGGATGGGTTTATAACACCAGAAGTATAGGTAAAATTTGGTTTATAATATTAAGGGATGGTACTGGACTATTACAAGGCGTTGTTGTGAAAGGTGAAGCCTCGACTGATGCTTTTTTATTGGAGCAAAAGTTAAGCCAAGAAGACTCTGTAATTATTACTGGTTTAGTTAAGAAAGAGCCACGCTCTGTCGGAGGATTTGAACTGGGAATAAAAGATATTATTATTATAAATCATGTTACTGAAGAGTACCCCATATCCCATAAGGAACATGGTGCTGACTTTTTGATGACTAACAGACATCTCTGGTTGAGATCTAAACGTCAAAATGCAATCATGAGAATTCGGCATCAAACAGTAAAAGCTATTCGAGATTTTTTTGATTCTAATGGCTTTACTTTAATTGACTCACCTATATTCACAAGTAATGCAGTTGAGGGGACTACCACTTTATTCGAAGTTGATTATTTTGAACGATCAGCTTACCTAACACAAAGTGGCCAACTATACCAAGAAGCTGGTGCAACCGCTTTTGGGAAAACATATTGCTTTGGTCCAACATTTCGAGCAGAAAAATCAAAAACTAGAAGACATTTAACTGAATTTTGGATGGTCGAACCTGAGATGGCTTTTGTTGATATAGATGAAAACATGACTTGGGCTGAAAATTTGGTAGGGTATATTGTTTCTAAAGTTTTAGAAAATTGTAAAAATGAGTTTGATGTACTTGAAAGAGATATAAATATACTAAAACATATAGTACCGCCTTTTCCAAGAATAACGTATGATGAAGCATTTGAAATATTAAAGAGTAATGGTTCAAAATTTGAATATGGTAATGACTTTGGTGCACCAGATGAGACAATATTGAGTCAACATTTTGATAAACCTCTAATGATACATAGATGGCCAGCTGATATAAAAGCATTCTATATGAAAAGAGATTCTAATAATAATAAGCTAGCTCTTGGTGTGGATATGATTGCTCCTGAAGGATATGGCGAAATAATTGGTGGCGGCCAACGGGAAGATAATATTGAAACTTTAGTAAAAAGAATTCGCCATCATGACTTACCTTTAGAACCATTTAAATGGTACTTGGATCTCCGGAAATATGGTTCAGTACCACATTCGGGCTTTGGGTTAGGTTTAGAGCGAACTGTTGCTTGGCTTTGTGGTACAAGGCATATTAGAGAGACAATACCTTTCCCAAGAACGATGACGAGATTAGAACCTTAACTTTTTTATGTTCAGAATACAAGTTCTAGTTTCAGGAAATGTGCAAGGTGTTTGGTTTCGAATTAGTACACAACATAAAGCTAATGAATTAGGTTTAAAAGGATGGGTGAAAAACTTATTTTCGAATGCTGTAGAAATTAAAGCTGAAGGTACAATGGAAGACCTTTCTCTAATGATTGGATGGTTACAAGAAGGACCTCCAAATGCAATAGTAGAGAAACTTAGTATTAATTGGGATATTAGTAAAAATGAGTTTGTCAGGTTTGAAATAAAAAAATGAAAATTGTATTATGTCAAATAAATTCTCTTGTTGGTGATTGTGAAAAAAACTTTGAGAAAATATTAAACTTTTATAATAAATCTATTTTACTAAAACCAGATATTATTGTTTTTCCTGAGTTATCTATGGTTGGATACCCACCTCAGGATTTACTTTTTGAAAATGGTTTGATTAATGATAATTTGCATTTTTTAAATAAGATTGCAAACCTTAGTACAATACCTATCATCTTAGGTTTTGTCAGAAAGGACGGTGATCAATTATTTAATTCTGCAGCCATTTGTTTTGATGGTGAAATCCAAGACACCTACGATAAAATATTAATTCCAACATATGATGTTTTCGATGAAAGCCGTTATTTTAAAAGTGGTAAATTAAAAAACCTTTTTGAAATTCCATTAAATAATTCTACAATAAAAGTTGGTATTCAAATATGCGAAGATTTGTGGGACTCGGGTTATGGCTATAAAGTTTCAAAAGAGCAGAAAGATTTAGGTGCTGAGTTAATAATCAATATTTCATCATCTCCTTTTAGTCTTGATAGAACTTTAGAACGATTTGATACTATAAGTTATAAAATTGATGATCTTAATATTCCTTTTGTCTACTGCAATATGGTAGGTGGTCAAGATGAATTAATTTTTGATGGTGCTTCAATGGCTTTAAATAATAAAGGTCATCTAATTGCTGAAGGAAAGTCATTTGAGGAAGATTTAATTTTTGTTGATTTTAAAAAGCCTAAAAAAAATAAATTAAAAGTTTATTCAAAAGAAGAACAGGTTTATAATGCCCTATGTTTAGGTGTGAAAGATTATTTTTCAAAAACAAATCATTCGAATGCTTTAATTGGTCTTTCAGGTGGAATTGATAGTGCTTTAGTGACTTGTATTGCCTCTGAAGCTTTAGGTGCTTCAAAAGTGCATACAGTTTCATTACCCTCAAAATACTCTAGTAGCCATAGTATTGAAGATGCCAAAAGACTATCAGAGAGTCTTGAAGTAGATCATCGCATTATAGAAATTGTAGATACTGTAAATACTCTAGAAAACACTCTTAAACCTCATTTTCTAGGATATAATATTGATGTTACGGAAGAAAATATTCAAGCGAGAGTAAGAGGGAATATTTTGATGGCGCTTTCAAATAAATTTAATTGGATGTTATTATCAACTGGTAATAAAACTGAAATAGCATTGGGCTATTGTACTCTATATGGCGATATGAGTGGTGGCTTATCCGTTATTTCTGACTTAAATAAAATTGATGTTTACTCATTAGCTAATTGGATAAATAAAAAATATCCAAATCGTATCCCTAGAAATACTATTGAAAAATTGCCCTCAGCTGAATTAGCAACTGATCAATTTGATCCATTTGATTATGAAATTGTTAGCCCTCTAGTGGATGCGATAATAGAAGAAAGAAAATCACCTGAGGAATTAATTAAATCTGGTTTTGATAAAATGTTGGTAATTTCGACCTATAATAGAATAAGATTCATGGAATATAAACGTAGACAATCACCAATTGGCTTAAGGATATCAAAAAAAGCATTTGGAATGGGAAGAAGAATGCCTATTGTTAACCATTATAAAGGTTTTCAGAATGATTAAAAATATATTTTTTCTATTACTCTTTTCTTATTTAACAGCACAAAATTCTTCTCCATCTGAATTTTGGAATAGTTATAATAAAAATGAAAAAACTGCTTTTATAAATGGTGCTTTTGGTGCGTTGACAAAAATAAAAAGCCACCATAAATCTGAAGTTAGAAAACAATACGTTCATGATGATAATTGGATTCAGCCTTACTACATAGAGAGGTTTTATGATATTGTGGACGAATATATTTCTAAAGAAGTTGGATATAATTTAAATATTATTTCAATGCATATGGATGCTTTTTATACTAACTCTGATAATTACGATATTCCAGTTTTGGAAGCTATGCGAATTGTTTGTCTGATGCAAGATGGTTATAAAAAAACGGCTAATCTTAGACTTTTAAGATCGCAACAAAAGTCTAGATAATTAAAAATGCTTAAAATATTTTTTTTATTCAAATAGTTTTTTCTTATTTAAATAAAATTGATTCTATCTAGCTGATAAATAGCTCAGTATTTTTAGTATATGAATACAAGTAAAATAAGAAATTTTTGCATCATAGCTCACATTGATCATGGTAAGTCTACATTAGCTGACCGACTGCTAGAAGAAACAGGTACATTATCAAAAAAAGCGATGAAAAACCAAGTCCTTGATAGTATGGATCTAGAGCGAGAGCGTGGTATCACGATTAAAAGTCATCCAATACGTATGGAGTACTTACACTCAGATAAAAACACATATATTTTGAATCTAATTGATACTCCTGGGCATGTAGATTTTAGTTATGAAGTTTCGAGGTCACTTGCCGCATGTGAAGGTGCTTTACTATTAGTTGATGCAGCCCAAGGGGTTGAAGCTCAGACGGTTTCAAACACATACTTAGCAATAGAAAATAATTTAACAATAATTCCAATAATAAATAAAGTCGACTTGCCTTCCGCAATGGTTGATGAAGTAAAAATACAAATTATGGAATTAATCGGTTGTGATGAATCTGAGATTATTGAAGCAAGTGCTAAAAGTAATATTGGTATAGATGATATTTTTTCTTCTATTATTAAAAGAATTGATCCCCCTAGTGATAACTCTAAAAATAAGACAAGAGCATTAATCTTTGATTCTGTTTACGATAATTATAAAGGTGCAATACCATATGTAAGGGTCTTCGATGGAACTTTAAAAGCTGGTATGACTGCTCAGTTTTTTTCCCATGGTAGAGAATATGATATAATTGAAACTGGACATTTTATTCTAGATAAAATTAAAACCACTGAGTTAAGATCCGGAGATGTCGGGTATGTGCTTGCAAGTATTAGAGATATGTCACATATTGAACCTGGTGATACAATTACGATTAAAGATAATAATGCATTAGAACCATTACCCGGGTATAAGAAAGTCAAACCGATGGTTTTCTCAGGATTATATCCAGCTGATTCAGATGATTATGATCAATTGCGTCAAGCACTTGAAAAATTAAAATTAAATGATGCTTCTCTAGAGTTTACTCCTGAAACAAGTGAAGCCTTAGGTTTTGGGTTTCGTTGTGGCTTTTTAGGCCTTTTACATATGGAGATTATTCAAGAGAGATTAGAGCGTGAATTTAATCTAGACTTAGTAACAACCACTCCAAATGTTATTTATAAAGTAAATACACGTTCAGGAGATCTCATAACAGTTGATACGCCAGCTAAAATGCCAGGTTCAGGTGAAATAGATAATATTATGGAGCCAATTGTTAGAGCCGAGATAATTACACCCAAAAAATATATTGGTAGCGTTATGACTTTATGTCAAAAAAAAAGAGGTATTTATAAGACGATTCATTATTTATCTCCTGATAAAGCCCAATTACATTATGAACTGCCTTTAGGCGAAATTATTTTTGATTTTTATGATAAACTAAAATCTATATCTAGTGGATATGCTTCATTTGATTATGAACTTAAAGAGTTCAAAAAAGCTAGTTTACAGAAACTGGATATATTAATCCATAATGAATCAGTCGATGCTTTATCTGTTATTTGTCATTCTGAAGATGCATACCATCGCGGTGTTGCACTATGTAGTAAGCTAAAAGAGTTGATTCCAAGACAAATGTTTGAAGTTGCAATACAAGCTTCATTAAATAGTCGAATAATAGCAAGAACAACGGTTCGGGCTTTGAAAAAGAATGTAACAGCAAAATGTTATGGTGGCGATATTTCAAGAAAACGAAAACTTTGGGAAAAGCAGAAAAAAGGTAAGAAACGTATGAAAATGATCGGTAGAGTTGAGATTCCCCAAGAAGCATTACTAGCGGTTCTACAAATTCAAGACGATTGAATTTAATAATTAAATATTTGGAGTATACTAGAACTCCTATTTACAGCCTTCTTTTTACTCTTCCCTTTTTTCTTATATACGAAGTTGGAATATTTCTTACTTCTAATGAAAATTTAAATATTATGCGTAATGGAGCAGATGCTCTTATGCGTCAAATATTATCAACATTTGGTTTAGTTGGTTTATATTGGATGGGAGCTATCTTTTTCATAGCAATTATTTTAACTTTTTTAGTTCAAAGAAAATATTGGTATGACATTGAAATTTTTGGGAATTATTTAATTATAATGGTTTTCGAAAGTCTTTTTTGGTCACTTTTATTATATTTTTTTATGTCCAATGTCTATCTATTTCTTATGAATCCAAATGGGGAAGTTCTTATTCAGCAAATTACTCTAGCGATAGGTGCGGGTATTTACGAAGAGTTTTTTTTTAGAGTTGTATTAATCCTTTTAATTTCATCAATATTAGCTTTAGTTTTTAACTGGAATAAAAAAATCAATAATTGGTTAAGCATGATTATTGCGGCTGGTATTTTTTCTGCCTTTCATTTTATTGGTGATTATGCTGATTTTTTTTCTTTTAAAATCTTTATGGTGAGATTCTTAGCTGGTATTATTTTAGGAACGCTCTATTTTTTCAGAGGTTTTGGAATTACAGCATGGTCACACTCTATTTATGATTTAATCATTATAACTAAGATTACGACTCAATAGAAACAATGACTTTGAGATTTAATAAAAATTAAATACAGGCTTTTATATGTAAATATTATATCTGTATTTTTTTTTTAATATTGTAAATTAATATATTAATAAAAACCTTTTTTCATAAGGAAAATAATTTAAAATGTTTCCCGTCATATTTGATTTTGGAATTATAAATATTTTTGGATTTCAATTTCGTTTAGCTATCTATTCATTTGGTTTGATGCTAGTTATTGCTTTCTATACTTGCTACTTTTTATTGAATTATGATCTAAAGAAGTTAGGGTACGATGAGAAATTGGCCTCTGATATAATTTTTTGGTCGGCAGTAGGTGGAATAGTCGGAGCTAAAATTTATTATATTTTAGAAAACATTGAAGACCTTATCGCATCCCAGAATCCAATTGGAATGGTTTTTAGTGGAGCTGGTTTGGTCTTTTTGGGTGGACTTATTGGTGCTGTAATTGCTGTCACAATAATCTTAAAAAAGAACAAGTTATCATGGCTTTTTTTTGCCGATTTATTAGCCCCGCTTATAATTTTAGGTTATGCAATAGGACGATTGGGCTGTTTTCTTGTTGGAGATGACTATGGCATACCCTCCAAATTACCTTGGGCTATATCTTTTCCTGAAGGTTTACCACCGACAACATCACAGGTTTTTGAATTTAGGTATCCTTGGATAGATTTGTCCAAATTTGAAACGGGTCTTTTGACTGTCCATCCAACTCAGATTTATGAGTTTTTAATATGCTCTTTATTATTCTACTTCTTATGGAATCAGCGTAAAAATATTAGTGTGAAAGGTTCTCTATTTTTTACTTATTTAATTTGTTCAGGTATAGAACGTTTTTTAATTGAGTTTCTAAGAACAAATCATAAATATTTTTTAAATACATTTTCAGGTGCTCAAGTGCTTTCATTTTTCATGATATGTATCGGCTTCTATTTTTTATTAAACCCACTACCTCAGGAAATATCTGATAAAGTTTAAACATTTATTAATTATATTTTTATTCTCAATATTGGTTTATTCTCGAGATCAAATGAGTATATCTGAATATAGGCCATTCCCAGATAAATTAGATCACTTAAACTTTCAACCTAGCATGTTAAGTTGGTCATTATCGGATGGTTTTATTATTTTAGATAATTCGAAACGTGAACTCATTGAATTAAATAGTCTCGGTGAAATCTTATTTTCTACTGGCTTGGGTAGAGATACATTTCGGTATGGTGATTTAATTTGGATAGGGTCCATGCCCGATGGTGTTAATGTTGTAGATAGGTTGGAAAATAAAATATCTGTTCTTGATTTTAATTTAAATCCAGTTCAAACAATAGATCTAAACCTTAAAATCTTTCCAGATAAAGTTATTTCTGATTCCTGGGGAAGACTTTTTATGTACTCGAAAACTTATAATAACATCTATCTCTTCGAAAATGGTGAATTAAATGATCAACCATATATAAATTTATTTAAAGAGTTTGATTTAATACCTTGTATAAAGGATATGGCAATAAATAAAAATGGAGAATTTGGAATTCTTGATTGTGATGGCCGGTTGATTATATTCACACAAAATGGAAGTAGACAAATGATATACCCATCTTATATCGAAAAAGCAAAATTTATTGTTTCTTTAAGGTCCGATTGGTTTCTTTTTAATGAACAAGGTTTAGGTTTTTCAATAAATGAAAAAAAAAATAGTTCAATTCCAAAATCTAGTATACCGGTTATAGATATTGTATCAAGAAACCTATCCATGGCGATTCTTTCAAAAGATCATATTCTGATAATGGATGTTAGATAAAAAATGGTTTTTTATAAGTGTCTTTTATAGTCTCTGGGCTAATCTATTCGCGCAGACTGTTACAAAAATTGATACTTTTTATTTAATAGAGACTCAAAGAGTTGTTGAGCTAAGTGAAAAATTTGTAATCCCATCTTCCATGTCAATTACTTCAGGTGGAGATATAATTGAACCTGTATCTATAAATAGAATAGAGTCTAAAATAACATTACCCAAAGATAAAGTTAAAAACAGTGTAATTATTAAATATAAATATCTTAAGAAAGGTTTGCCTCTTCAATTTGGACCAAGATTAAAATCTCTTCCAATATTAAATGACTCTTCAGATCAATTACTAAGTAATAATCTTAGTGAAAAAAAAGATTTAGAAAAAAACAAAGATTTTTTTTCTTCCGGAACTATTTACCGAAGTTTAAATATTTCACCTTTAGGTAGTTCTAACTTTACTGGTGGTCTACAAATGCAAATTAATGGTGTAATAAATAAAAATATTAAAATAAGTGGGATATTATCTGATCAAGACCTACCATTTCAACCAGAGGGGACAACAAGAGAATTGGAAGAATTAGATAAAGTCTCTATAATAGTTCAACATGAAAACTTTAGAATTGGTGCTGGTGATATTTTATACAAAGATCCTAATAATTCTATAAATTTAAAGAAAAAATTAACAGGGTTGAAAAATACATTTTCTATAGAAAACTTCTCAGGTTCTTCTGTTTATGCTGGATCTAGAGGAACATTTTATTTCTTAGAAATATATGGAAGAGATGGAGATCAAGGCCCATATCAATTATTAAATAATATTGGAAATAAAGAAATTGTTGTTTTAGCTGGAACTGAGAAGGTTTGGGCTAACGGTAAAAAACTAATTAGAGGTGAAAGTTTTGATTATACAATAGATTATTCTTTAGGGCAGGTTTTTTTCACTCCAAACCTTCTGATACATAATGATGTGAAATTATTATTTGAATATGAATATACTGACTTTAATTATGAAAAAAGTTTTACTGGTGGAAGTATAAAAACAAAAAATAATAAATTCGGAGAAATAGCATTTGGTATCTATAAAGAATCGGAATTATTTCAAGAAGATGACTTAATCAATGATTTTAATAAAAGTTTACTAACAGATTTAGATGGGAAGATCAAATTAAGTACAGTCATTGAAAATGAATTTGGTGATTATCTCCAACAAGATACAATCTATTTTTATGACCCTGAAAATAAAAGTCAACTTTCACCGAGATATTCAATATCTTTTAATTATGACCCAAAAGGAAACTATAGGAGGAAGATCTCTAATAATGGTAGGATTTATTACGAATTTGTAAAAGATGAAGAAAAACTAGAATTAAATGATTATTACAGCCCTTGGAAAGATATTTTTGCTCCAAAGAATCATCAGTTTGGATATTTAAATGGAAAATATATTTTTAATAAATATATAAAGGTTAATGCTGAATTAAGAGCCTCAAAAAAAAATCAAAATCTTCTTAGTAATAGTTTAATAAAAAATGGAGGATCTTATTTAACTAAAATAGAAATTGATTCAATAATACTTTTTCAAAATAAAATAAAATTAGAGTTTTCAGAATGGAATAGAGGTAAAAATTATTTTTCATTAGGAAGAGAAAATAATATTAATCAAACGAGAATTTGGGATTTAGACTCTTTAATTACACAGGATGTAACAGAAAGATCAATCAAAGCAACACTCTTAAATAATGATATGGGTAAAACCGATGTTGAATTTTCTTCCTTGAAAAATTCACTTTTGTCCTTTTCAACAGTAAAGATAAATACACTTTTTTACACAAACCGAATTAAAGATTCATTTATAAATATTATAAGAACAGACAAGCAAGTATATAATTTTTATAGGTTAAATTCAAAGTTTCAAATTAATAATAAAATAATTTCACCTTATTTAACGTTATTAAATGAAAAAAAATCTTTTTCAAATAAATTCTATCAGATTGGTAGTGGTTTAAATTTTCGACTTAAGAATTCAATACTCGAGACTGGAATTGAAAGAAAAGTAGATGAAAGTTTTAACCAAAATAGAAAATTTGAAAAGATTGCTGAAGATGTAATAGGTAGCCTCAAATTTTATTTAAAATCAAAAGAAGGTTGGAAACACGACTTAGTTCTTAAAAAACGATTTAAAAAAAGAGTTAACCAACCAAATCTTAATTACTCCTTAGCTGATTATAATATGAGTTTTTTTAATGTCAATAAAGTATTTAATTTCAAAATTCTAGGTAGAAAAGAAGAATCTACAAAAGAAGAAGTGGCCATTATTTATGATTCTATAGGTGTAAATCTTGGCCAATATCGCTATGATTCTATTTTTAACACATATATACCAGATCCAAATGGAGCATTTATTTCTTACAGTATTTTTACTGGAAAAAAGCAACAGAATAGTAATTATCAAGGAATGCAAGACTTTACATTCGACTTTGGTAAAATTAGGAATAATCCTAAAGTAATGTTTCGAATAAATTCACGCCAATCTTTTTCAGGATCTTATGAGAAAATTAATCAAATATTCGATTTTGATTTTTACAAAAAAGATATTTTGCATTCAAATTTTCGAGTGCGGGCTGAAGCAACATATACAGGTAAAAACTCTTTTTTAAGCTGGGTGGAGGTATTGACTAATTTAAATGGATCTGATCCTAGGGGTAACCAATTAAATAAAAAAAGAGAATATGGAATTATTTATAATAAAAAGTTAAACCAAAATATTTCTTTAAAAAATGATTTCAAATCAACATTTAATTCTATTCAAACAAATATTCCAAAACAAATAAATAGAATACTTAATGGATGGTGGGAATCCTTTGAAATTCAAATTCATAAAAAGAATGGTCTTGATTTTGATCTCGGTTTTTTCTCAGGATATAATAACGGAACTCAAGCTGAAAATAATTTCACGGTTTATGCGTATGGTCTATCATTAACGAATAAATATCTTTTTAAAAAAACAGGAATGATTAATTCTCAACTCAAGATTGTAAATGTTTATGAAAAAAACAGACTACCTTTTATTCCACCTGAATCCGTAAACGGATTTGCATTAGGTAAAAGTTTTTTGTTCCAATCAAGAATTCAATACTTTATTACTAAATCAATATCTTCAATAATTACTATTAATACAATAAATGATAGTAGATATAGTAACTTTTTTACCTTAAAAGGTGAACTACGTGCATATTTTTAAATTTTTCATTTTTGTAAGTATTTTATTTGGACAGAATAATGAAAGAATATTTAAATCTATCCAATTTAACCAAGTTAATGACTCTTTAAAAAAGATGCTAAATAATGAACTCGACTGGAAAACTGAATATGTTTTGCATGGTTATTCAGATAATCCTGATTCTTCAATTTATAAAGTTCAAAAATCGGATCGTATCATTGATTCTGTTTTAATTAAAACAGAAGACATAATAACTAATAAAGTTCTTCAACAAATTATTTCTAATTATAAGTACAAATCTGTGAGTCATAATTTTAGTTTTGTAGGAAAAAAACTTATTTCAGAATACTATTTTTTAAATAATATACCGGATCATCAATTTGGTTTAATTGATACTAATAAAATTGCTCTTATAATAAATATTAATCCAAAATTCGAAAATAATTTTTCAGGATTTTTAGGATTAAATAAACAAAGAAATAAATTGAGTGTTGAAGGTGAATCTAATATCCATTTAGAGAACTATTTTAAGCAAGCTGAATCTTTTGATCTTTTTTGGAGAAAAACAGACTCTATTTCTCAAAAAATAAGTTTTGACCTTTTTTTTCCACACCCTTTTGGCTGGAATACAGGAATAGTTTGGAATTATTATTTTGAAATTATTAATGGTCTATACACTTATTCTGAAACTAATTATGCAATTAGAACATTTTCATCTTTCCTACATAACTTACAATTTGGATATTTAAAAGGGTCTACAACTCCCACTTTAAATGGTGAAATAAAACAATATAAAAAAAATGAAGTTCAAGCATTCTCAATTATAAGTACAAAAGACACAAGAAATAATAGGCTTTTACCAACTCAAGGTGCTTTTATTGAAAACAATATTAATTTTGGCACACAGAATACGTCATCTTTCATCGATTTTGGTCATGAGGTCCAATATTATTATTTGATTAAAAAAAATATTTTTTTAAAGATACAAATAATAGCGGAAGGCATTTATGACTTTAAAAAAAAAATACCATTAAGTCGATATAAAAAATTTGGTGGAACATCAACCCTAAGAGGTTTTAATGAAAACCAATTCTTTAATACTCAGTTTCAAATATTAACATTTGAAACTGGTTATAGTGTTGCACCTTCTATTCAAACAAAGTTATTTTTTGATATTGCATCTAAAGATTTAAACATATTTGATAATTATTTGATAGGATATGGCTTTGGTCTTTATCAAGTTAATAATAATTCTCTAGTACAAATTGAATATGCTCTTTCTAACTTAACCCCGAGCCAAGGTAAAATTCATTTTAAGTGGATCACAAGATTTTAAAATATTGTTAAATAAATATTAATGATTAAACTAAAACTAAAAATACTATTTCTTTCATTTTTAATGTCTCAATTTGCTTGTGAGTTTAAAAGAGATGCTTTGGGAGCTGATAATGAAATACGTGTTATTTGCTCCGAGATTGATAGAGACATTGTAGAATCTTATTTAAAACAAATATTTATTGATACAATATTCTCACCGGAACCTGAACCATATTATTATCTTAAATTTTCAGAACCTGAGTCTTATAATAAACTAAAAAAACAAGCTAAAATAGTAGTTGCTGCTGTTAATAGGGGGGCAGGGAACCCTGGTATTAAGCTGATAAATAAAATTTTACCAAAAAATCAGTTCGAAGCTATGATCGAGAATGATCCAGTCATTTTAGCTAAAGATGTTTATGCTAATAATCAATTATTTATGGTAATAAATACATCTTCAAATAATCAATTAATTGAAACTATAAAAGTTAAAAAAAACTTCTTTAGGCAAACGTTTCATGATGAATTTGTTAAAAAACAAAAAAAATATATTTTTGGAGAAGATCGTAATAAAGGTATAGAAGACACTTTGAGTACTTATTTTGGTTGGAAAATGAAAATACCCTGGGGTTGGATAAATATTAATAAAAATATTGATTCAAATTTTGTTTGGCTTGGTAAAGAGATGCCATTTCAATGGATTGGTGTAAGTTGGTCTGAGGGTAACTTAATAAGTCAGATGAATACCTTAGAAGTTGGTGAGTATTTATGGAGCTGGCCCAAAATATTTTACAAAAATATTCAATTCAATGAATATAAGTTTAAATTAAATGAAACACCTTTTAATGGGTATACAGCTTGGAGAGCGGTTGGGATATGGGAGACAATTAATAAAAAAGAATCAAAAGGAGGTCCTTTTTGCTCTTATTTATTTTTTAATAAAATTTTAAATAAAACATTCCATATTAATTATCTTCTACATAACCCAGGTAAAGATAAATCAATTCATATGAGACAAATGGACTTAATTATTAAATCTTTTACAATTGACCCCTTTTGAAAATATTAATAACAGGAGCTTTTGGACAATTAGGTAGTTCTTTAGAAGAATCCTTATCATCTAAATACGAAATCTATAAAACTGGAAGATCAATTCCAAAAGGGGAAGTGGGTATTGAACTAAATATTCAAAATATTGTTTATTTAAAGGAGGTTCTTAATACAATAGAACCAGATATTATTATTAATCTTGCAGCAATGACAAACGTAGATGATTGTGAATCTCATCCAGAATTAGCAAAACAGATTAATGCGGAAAGTGTTCAAAACTTGGTTAACTGTTTTAATGGTAAAATAATTCAATTATCAACCGATTACGTTTTTGATGGTAATAATGGTCCGTATTCTGAAGATGATATTCCAAACCCAATATCAATTTATGGAGCTACAAAATTAATATCAGAAAAAATTATTTTAAATGATACTAATAATTTAGTTATCAGAGGAAATGTTCTTTACGATCATAGTTTAAATAATAAAGCAAGTTTTTTAACTTGGGTAGTTGAGAGTCTATTAAATAAAAAGAGGATTAGAGTTGTTAATGATCAATTTAATAATCCAACATGGACAAAATCGATTGCAGATGTAATTCAACTATGTATAATAGAAGATACTAAAGGACTTTATCATTGGGCTGATGAAGATTATCTAAGTCGATTTGACTTCGCTCTAAAAATAGCTAAAAAATTCAATTTAGATATATCATTGATTGAGCCAATAACAACTGATGAGCTTGACCAACTTGCTTTAAGACCTTTGAATGGTGGGCTTAATCAAAATAAAATAAAAAAAGATCTCAAACTAGTACCACCATCTATTGATAATTGTTTAGATGCCATAATAGATAGGGGGGTAATTTGAGAACTTTAGTGATAACCCCTACTTATAATGAGGTTAAAAATATTTCGACTCTAGTAAAACAAATATTCGAATTAAATCTCGATTGTGATATTTTAGTTATTGATGATAACTCACCAGATAAAACAGCTATAAAAGTAAAAGAATTACAAGAAAAACACGAGAACCTTTTTTTAGAAGAACGCTCCCACAAATCTGGTCTTGGTACTGCATATATTTATGGTTTTAGGTGGGCTATAGAAAAAAGTTATCAAACTGTTGTGCAAATGGATGCTGATCTATCTCACGATCCAAAAGAATTAGGCTCACTTATACTTGGATTAAAAAATAATGATCTTATTATTGGAAGTAGGTACGTTCATGGAGTAAGCGTTGTTAATTGGCCGATAAGAAGACTAATGCTTAGCTATGGTGCAAATCTTTATTCAAGGATAATTACAGGTATGCCAATTAAAGATGGAACTGGAGGATTTAAAGCTTGGCGTGTAGAACTTCTAAAAAAAATTAAATTAAAATCAGTAAAATCACAAGGGTACTCTTTTCAAATAGAAATGAATTTTAGAGCTTGGTCTTTAGGAGCTAGGATAAAAGAAAGTCCCATAATATTTACAGATAGAACGATTGGTGAATCTAAAATGTCAAAGTCAATAATGTATGAAGCTATTTGGATAGTTTGGCGATTACGTATCTGGAAACTTTTTAATTGGAATTAACAATTGATAGATATTTCCATATGTATAGTAAACCTTAATGCAAAAAGACATTTAATTGATTGTCTCAATTCTATTAATCAATCTGTATCTAATTATAGTTTTGAGATTATAATTGTTGATAATAATTCATCAGATGGATCTCAATATTGTATACAAGATAAATACAGAAAAGTTCACCTAATTAAAAATAAAAGAAATGAAGGTTATACAGCTGCTATTAACCAAGCCATTCTTGTAAGCCAAGGTTCTTATATAGTGATTCTTAATCCAGATTCGGTTTTACATAAAAATTCTTTAAGTCTTTTAATTCGTTTTCTTATTAAAAATAAAGATGTTGGTATTGTTGGTCCAAAGGTTACTGATGTAAATGGAGATTTTCAAAAATCATGCAGAAGAGGTGTTGCAAAACCTAGAGCTGTTTTTTCTTATTTTTTTGGTCTTTCTAAGTTATTTCCAAATGATGTAAGGTTTACGGGTTATCATTTAAATCATCTTAATGAAAATGATACTAATGAAGTTGGAGGTGTCTCGGGCTCATGTATGGTGATAAAAAAAGAAGTAGTTCAGCATATAGGGCTTTTCGATGAGCGATATTTTGCATATCAAGAAGACTCGGATTATTGTTTGAGGGCAAAAAAAAGTGGTTGGAAAGTCTATTACAATCCAACAGTTCTCGTTACTCATAAAGGTGGGGCGGGAGGTTCACAAACAGTACCAATGAAGGCTATATTTGAATGGCACAGGTCTTATTATCGATATTATTTTAAACATTTTTCTAAAAATTATTCATTAATATTCAATCTTTTTTATTGTTTGATAATGCTCTTTAAATTAATTGTCAGTGAAATCTTATATTTAACAAAAGCTTAGATGGAACAATTACAAAGTCTAGATAATGGAATCTTAATTGTTATTGGGAGTCTTTTCATTACAATATTACTTTCTTGGTTGAGTCTATTCATCGCTCCCAAAATCAATTTAATGGATTACCCAAATAGTGCAGATCATAAAAACCATCTATATCCTATTCCTATTACCGGAGGATTAGTTCTTTTTGATACAATTTTAATATTAATGATATTAACTGGTCTTTGGAGAGATCCTAATATTTGGGCTATCTTATGCTCAGGTTCGGTAATTTTTGTTGTTGGTATTTTAGATGACTTTTTAAATCTTTCACCAATTCAAAAAATACTAGGACAGTTATCCGGTGCTATAATTTTAATCATTAACGGAGTTCAGGTAAATATATTTGATTCACCAGAATTCTTTTATTCTTCAGGTTCTAATTTAGATCTTTGGCTAAATATATTTTTTACAATTATATGGCTTTTAGCTTTAACTAATGCATTTAATTTTATAGACAGCATTGATGGATTGGTTATTGGACTCAGTACTGTCTCAATTCTATTCTTTTTTATCATTTCACTAATTACAGGGCAAGAACAATTATTCCTTTTTTGTTCTGTAATGCTTGGTGCTTCTATAGGCCTTTATTTCTTTAATTCAAATCCTGCCAAATTGTTTTTAGGCGATTCTGGAGCTCAAACTTTAGGTTTTGTATTAGCTGCTATTGCGATTATTTACAATCCTTCTCGAGGCTTTCAATCCTCAACGTGGTTTGTACCTATTCTAATATTTTACATGCCACTTTTTGATTTAATTTTGGTCATTATTTCGAGGTTTAGAAGAAGAAAAAAAATTTACAAAGCTTCACTTGATCATACATATCATAGATTAGCTCAAAGTGGTATTTCAATCAGCCATGCTGTTTTAATGTTACATGGAATCTCACTTGTTATGAGTATGATTGGTTATTTATGTCTAAATTTAAATGTCTTTAATGCAAATCTTGTTTTTATTTTTGCTGTCTTTTTAGGAGTTATAGCTTTTATTAAACTTGATAAAAATTTTATATAAATATGATGTCCAAATATTATCTTAATTTTGAAAAACCATTCCAGAACTTAGACGAGCAACTATTAGAACTTAAAAGTTCTAATAGTACTGATTCAAAACTGATAAATAATTTAGAAGTTCAAAGAAATAAGTTAATAGAAAAAATTTATTCAAAACTCTCACGTTGGGAACGTGTTCAATTAGCTAGACATCCTAATCGTCCTTATTCTTTAGATTATATCAAAAAACTTTCACCAGACTTTATTGAATTACATGGAGATAGGCATTTCATGGATGATCCTGCTGTTATTTCAGGTATTGGTCATTTCAATGAATTTAAAGTTGCATGGGTTGGACAACAAAAAGGACGTAATACAAAAGAAAACTTATACAGAAACTTTGGTATGATGCGACCCGAAGGTTATAGAAAAGCAATAAGGGTTATGAAACTTGCTGAAAAATTTAATTTACCGATAATTACGCTTTTAGATACTATTGGTGCCTATCCAGGCATAGGAGCAGAAGAGAGAGGGCAAGGAGAAGCAATTGCTAGAAATTTGATTGAAATGTCTGGAATTGAAGTTCCTATCATATCTGTTGTTATTGGAGAAGGTGCAAGCGGAGGTGCATTAGGAATAGGAGTTTGTGATAGAATGCTCATGATGGAAAATACGTGGTTTTCTGTTATCAGTCCTGAAGGATGCGCTTCAATATTATTTCGAGATGCAAAAAGAGCAGAGGATGCAGCAGAAGCTTTAAAACCAACTCCACAAGACCTTTTAGAAATTGGAATTTGTGATCGTATCATTGAAGAACCAAATGGTGGAGCACATCGAGATTTTGAAGCATCGGCTGAATCCTTGAGAGGTGTTTTGAATGAAGAATTAAAGACTCTTTTAAATATTAATAAAAATGAATTTTTAGATAATAGAATTAAAAAATATGATAAACTAGGCTTCTTTGAAGAAATAGAATGATCAGGCATTTTTTTGAAACTAAAATTTATTACAAAGATGTCGATAAAATGGGTATCACTTATTATTCCCGTTATTTAGAGTTCTTCGAGCAAGCTCGCACAGAGTTATTCAGTTCCATTGGGCTTAAAGTCTCGAATATTGAAGATTTAGGAATTTATTTACCTGTAATAACCTGTTATTGTGATTATAAAATAAGTACCAAATTTGAAGATAAAATAATAATACAATCTGAAATATCTAAAATACCAAAAGCAAGATTAAAAATTGATTACAGTCTGAAAAAAAAGAATTCTAAGAAAGTATCTGTTTCAGGTTATACTATTCATGCATTTATGAAAGAAAATGGTAAAAGTACAAGAGCTCCAAATTCAATATTAAAAATATTAAAGAATAATTTAACCGAATGAAAAACTTATTAATTATATGTTATGCCTTACTTCTTTTTTTAGGCTGCAGCAGTGTTAGTAATCCATATCCTTGGATTAAAAATCAAACATTAGATCAGATTTTAAAAGACTCTAAAGATAAACTTATTTTAATTGATTTTGAAACCGAATGGTGAACTTGGTGCGATAGGCTGGATGCTGATACTTATTCAAACAATGAAGTGAAATTATTTGCAAATAATAATCTTTTAAGTCTCAAAGTTGATGCAGAAAAAGGAACTGGTCCTGAAATTGCAAAAAAGTATAAGATTAAAGGATTTCCGACTACAATTATAGTAAATAGTAGAGGTGAAGAAATTGATAGGATTATAGGCTATTTAGCTCCAAACTTTTTTTTAAAAGAATTAAAAAGAATTAAATCGGGTAAGAATACCATTCCAAGCCTATTATTAGATTTTCAATCAGATCCAGAAAATTTCAGTACATTATTTACTCTAGCTAAAAAGTACGAATCAAGAGGTGATATTGCATCTGCTAAAAGAATGATTAACGCTATTTTAGCATCAGGGTTTGATTCTTCAGGTGTTGCTAATTTTTTCTCCATTTTATATCAAGCCAGAGAAGATCAAAGCCATGAACTTCTTATCGCATATGCTAAGGAAAATTCTGGCAGTAATAATGTTCAAGTAGCACTCAGTGAGGCAATGTACTTTATTCGAAAAAAAGGTAATGAGAATAAACTCGAAGCCGATATTTTTCTTCAACTTATTAGCCTAGAAACACAAAATACACCAACCATGTTAAATAGCTTCTGCTGGAGGATGAGTCAATTAGAAATTCATTTAGAAATAGCATTAGAAAAAATTACATTAGCTATTGAAAATGCTGAAAATGATAAAGAAAAGTTTATGTTTATTGATACAAAAGCTGAATTATTTTATAAATTAAAAGAATATGATAGTGCAATTATTGAAATTGAGAAATGTCTCAATTTTGATTCTGAGAGTAAATACTATAAAGATCAATTAGCTAAATTTTATATGAAGAAAACGAGTTCAGAAATCTCTTAATTAATCTTTATTTATTATATACACTGATATAGACCCTAAAAAACCTCCAACTATAATGTTTAAAGTCAATGTCTCATCAAGAAAAATCATCGCAAAAGTTATAGCAGTAATAGGAACAGTAAAGATAAAAGAACTTGCTTTTTTTGCCCCTAATTTTATTGATGCTAAAAAATAAATAGTTGTTCCAAATCCTAATGCACCAATAGATAAAAATATCATATTTAACCAAAATATATAATCATAAAAAAAAACTTGTTTTAAATCCATCCCCCTAGTTATGATTAGACTTATAATTGCAGAAAATAGAAAAGACCAAAAGCTATAGCTAATAAAAGGTATATTTGGTTTTGATTGACTACTTAAAATAGTGACACAGGCGTAAGAGAACGCTGCAAGAATAAAATAAATACTTCCACTTCTTTTGAGTTCATATAAATCAATATTCCAAAATTCAATTATTATCGCTCCACCTATTAATCCTAATGTAAGACCTAGAATATCTTTTAATTTAAAGTTATTGTTTAAAATAAATACAGCTAGTATTGAGGTGAAAATTGGATTTAATGTCGTGACAAGAACGCCTCCTTTTCCAGCGAGGCCAATATGAGTTCCTTTTAAAAAAAAATAATTATAGAGAGTAATGAAAAAGGCATTTACTAAAGTAAATAAAAAGCCTTTAAAAGTGACTTTAAATGGGTTTTTTGTGAAGTAAACAATAGGAATAAAGAAAATGCTAGTTATAGTAAAACGCCAGACCATAATAACTCTAGCATCACTATAACTACCTAATACTTTTGCATTTGTCCATGACAAGCCCCACGTCATCATTGCAAGAATTAATAAAAAATATAAATCCTTGTGATTTTTTTTCACTAAAGCATCTTTTTACATTCTAAATACTGGTGGTTTATAATCGGTCGTTGTATTCTGAACAGCTTCTAATGCTTGAATCAATATCTCTCTTGTTTCATTTGGACTAATTACACCATCATCCCACAGCCTTGAGCTAGCATAATAAGGATGCCCTTCTTTTTCATATTTTTCTAAGATTGGTTTTTTTAAATCAAGGATTTCTTGTTCTGTCATTTTTTTGTTTTTTAAAGAAAGTTGTTCTGTCTTTACAGTTGCCATTACATTTGCTGCTTGCTCACCACCCATTACTGATATTCTTGCATTTGGCCACATCCATAAAAATCTAGGTTGATATGCTCTTCCACTCATGGCATAGTTTCCAGCACCAAAACTACCACCTATAATTATTGTAAGTTTTGGTACATTAGCGGTCGCTACTGCTTGAACCATTTTTGCTCCATCTTTTGCAATTCCACCAGCTTCGGCATTTTTACCAACCATAAAACCTGTTATATTTTGTAAAAATAATAAAGGAATTTTTCTTTGAGAACAAATCTCTACAAAATGGGAACCTTTCAAAGCAGTTTGACTTATAAGTACTCCATTGTTTGCTATAATCCCAACAGGGAAGCCACCAATTTTTGCAAATCCAGTTACAAGGGTTTTTCCATAATCTGCTTTAAATTCTTCAAAATTAGAATTATCTATTAAGCGCGAAATAATTTCATGTACATTAAGTGGGTTTCTATAGCTCCTTGTCAGAATTCCAAGTATCTCTTTTATATCATACTTGGGCTCAGTAAATTTATTTTTAATATTTACTTGTAAAGGTAAATGATTAATTATTCCTCGTAAAATATTTAAAGCTTCATGATCATCTTTAGCGAAATGATCAGCTACTCCACTAATTTTTGTATGTAAAGATGCACCGCCAAGTTCTTCTGAAGTTGCAATTTCTCCAATTGCTGCTTTAACTAGAGGAGGACCACCTAAGAAAATTGTTCCTGTCTTATTTACAATAATTGTTTCATCACTCATTGCCGGTACATAAGCACCTCCAGCAGTACACGATCCCATAACAGCTGATAACTGAGGGATACCATTTGCACTCATTCGAGCTTGATTAAAAAAAATTCGCCCGAAATGATCTCTATCTGGAAAGACTTCGTCTTGCCTTGGTAAAAAAGCACCACCACTATCGACTAGGTATATACAGGGTAATTTATTTTCTGAAGCTATTTCTTGTGCTCTTAAGTGTTTCTTTACAGTAATTGGATAGTATGTTCCACCTTTAACTGTTGCATCATTTGCAACCACGACACAAAGTCGACTATGCACATATATTAAACCTGTAATAACTCCAGCTGCAGGTACATAGTCTTTATATAGTTTATAACCCGCCAATGCAGAAAATTCTAAAAATCTTGAGCCTTTGTCTTTAAGTAACTTTATCCTTTCTCTAGCTGTAAGCTTTCCTCTATTTTTATGTTTTTCAATGTTTTCAATTGAGCCCATCTTTTTGATTTCATGCAATAAATAAGAAAGTTCAACAGATAATTCTTGATGATGTTTATAATTTAAAAGGTATTCTTCGGAGTCTATAGAAATTTTTGTTTCAATAACAGGCATAGACGATTATCTTTTTTTCTTTAAGAACATATAATAATAAAACTATAATTAACTCTAAAAATAAAAGCTTCTATTATCAATAATATTTGCTTCGCTCTTTAAATCATCAAGCCAAGCTTGAAAATACTGATTTTGCATTTTTGTAAATAAAGAATTTTTTATTAAGTCTTTTTGAACACGGTATTCTATTGAATCAAATTGAGAGACATTAACAACTTCAATTAATGCATGACCACGGTTAGTTTCTAATGGTCCTAAAATCTCTCCTCTCTTTGCATTTAAAATTGATCCAACAACCTGATTACTTTTACCAATAGAAGTAAAACCTTGGGATAGTGTTTTGGTATCCTCTTTAATTATATCAATACCTGTATCAGATGCAACCAAATCTTTGATCCTCATATCTGAACTTGAAATTTTAATTAGTAAGGTATTTGCTTCTGCTAATGTTTCAGTCTTTAATTTTTCTTGACGTAAAAGTGATGTGATTTGTTTTTCAACCTCTAATAGAGGCTTAATTCCTGGTGGAATTATTGCTTTTAATTTACAAATAACAAAATATTGATCATTTTCTAAAATATCAGAGACCTGATTTAACTTACTATCGAATGAAAACCGTACGGCGGGTCGTAGTCCTCCAATGTTATCTAAAGAATAATCGTCTTTATCTATTCTTTCTTGAGTCTCTATTTTTAAATTATGTTCTGAAACAGCAAGATCGAAGTCTTTATCCTGCGCATCATAACTAAAAAGTGTAACATCTCTTTTTAGGTTTGATAAAGTTGTTGGACTTGTCTCAACCTTTAAAAGAATATGAGACGCAAGTACCTCTTTTTCACCATTTTTATCTAATCTTAAATCTCTAACAAATATTATATGTAAACCAAAATTTGAAGTAATTGGTTGTAGAATTTTATTCTTTACCGAAGAAAACGCTGCTTCTTCAAAAGGCTTCACCATCCTACCTTTTTTAAACCAACCAAGATCACCGCCTTTTGTACCTTGATTACTTGGGTCCATTGAATATTCATTTGCTAAAGTGGAAAAATCTTCACCTAATTCTGCTCGTTTATATAATTCTTTAGCTAAAATTTCAGTATTAAGAGTATCATTTTTTGAAGGAGACTTTTTCCATGAAACATAATTAATTGATCTTAATTCGCTGTGACTATAATCATCTTTATTCTTTAAATATCTTTTATTTATTTCTTCTTGAGTGGGGGTTGATTTTTCCTTTGCTACTTTAGGCGATGTAATGTGAGCTGCACTAATTTTATATTCAAGGTTTCTTTTAATAAATTCATTTTTAATATCCGAATCTGTAATAATAATGCTTTGATCAACTATTTTTTGGAGTTTGTAATTTGGGATATATGTTGTTTTCATAAATGATTCAATTGGAGCCCATTCATTACCTTGAGGATTTGCGAGTGCCTGTCGATATTTATTTATATCAAATGAATTATTAGACTGGAAACTTGGGTTTTGTTGTAAGAATAAAGGCGGGTTATTTTCTAAATGAAATATGACTTCTTGATCTGTAGCTGATAGACCAAGCCTTTCAACTTCTTGGGTTACAAGTACATCTTGAATTAAATTGTCCCAAGCTGTATTCCTTGCTCTTTGAAGGATGAAATCATTTATAGGTTGTCCAGATGATCTAGCATTATCAATTTGTTGATTTACTAAATTATTGTACCTATCCGGTGAAATATTGATATCATTTATCTTAGCAATGGTAGTCTGAGGATCTACTCTACCAATTAGTTGGTCTAGTATATTTGCTCCTCCAACAAGACCACCAATCGTCATACTTAGTATAAACATTGCCAAAAGTCCCCAAAGGACAACATGCATTTTTTCCCTCATGGATGTCATTAATCCCATAAAATAGCCTTTATTTTTTAATTTAAATGTTTTTATTCTTCTACGATACAGCTAGCAAATTTATAGTGTGCTAATTAATGAAACAATGAACAAGAACAATATAACTTTAATCGTTAATTATGATTATTTTGGAAATGTATTTATGAACTTTTTTATATAATAAAAAATGAATATATCAGATTTAGAAAAAACTGTTACAGAATGTAAAAAATGTGAAAGATTAGTTCATTTTAGAGAGAAGATTGCATTAGAAAAGCGTAAAGCATACTCTGATTGGAACTACTGGGGGAAGCCTGTACCTGGTTACGGTAAAATAAATGAAAAATTGATGATTCTAGGTCTAGCTCCAGCTGCTCATGGAGGAAATAGAACGGGAAGGGTTTTCACGGGTGATAAATCTGCTGATTTTTTATTTAAAAGTCTTTATCATGTAGGACTCTCCAATCAAGCTAATTCGGACCATAGAAATGATGGGCTTATCCTTGATGGTTACATAACAGCTGCTGTTAAATGTGTACCACCAGGAGATAAACCAACTACTGTTGAAAAAGAAAATTGTGAAATATTTTTGATGAATGAGTTTAAAATGATGAGAAACCTCAAAGTTGTTTTAGGTCTAGGTAAAATTGGTTTTGATTCATGTTTAAAGTTTGTACGAAAATCACATCCATTAAAAATGAAAGATTTTAAATTTGGACATAGCGTGAAATATAAATTGCCTAATGGATTGATTCTGTTTGGTTCTTTTCACCCTAGTCCTAGAAATGTTAATACCGGAAAACTAACGTTTGAAATGATGGTTGAATTTTTAGAAAAAGTCAAAAAAGAACTATAGTGTTACGTCTTATTTTTTTTGCCATTTTTTTTACATCCCCTATTTTTGGAATATGGCTTACTACGGAAGAAGCAGTTTTAAACTCTCCATTTAAAGTAGCATCTCTGGGATGGAAGATTCACTTTCCCAATTCAGACGATGTATTAATAAGAGGAAAAGGAGATAATTGGCGATTGTGGTACAAAGTAAACCTAATAAATAGTGATACAACATTATTTTTGGATAGTACAGCATTTAATTGGAATGGTGATGATTTATATGTTAGCGATTTAAAATTTTCAAAAAATGCTGAAAAGATATTAATTAAAACAGATTTTAAACAAATATGGAGGCACTCTAATAGCGGTACATATTATGTCTACAACATAAAAACTTCAAACTTAATACCTGTTACTACTAATAATAATGAATTGAGGAATGTTAAGTTTTCTCCCAATGAAAAGTTAGTTGCATATGTTCGCAGTGATAATAATTTGTATGTTTTTGACTTAAAAAGAAAAAGAGAAAAACAATTAACGAAAAGTGGATCAGAAACCATCTCGAATGGTCATTTTGGCTGGCTTTATGAAGAAGAGCTCACAGGCTATGATGGGTATAGGTGGTCACCTGATAGTGAATCAATTGCTTATTGGGAAGAGGATGAGGAGCAAGTACCAGAGTTTCCTCTAATTAATTATTCTACATTATATCCTCAAATTAGAAAGATTAGATACCCCAAAGTAGGTCAATTAAATCCTGAATTAAGAATTGGAATAGTTCGTGTTAAAGGTGCAGGGAAAAAGTGGATACCCAAGGCAATTACGAATGATGATTACTTACCTTGGATGGAATGGGTAAATAATGATAGAATTGGATTTTTAAAAATGGACAGAAAACAAAAAAAATGGGAATTATTTATTGCTGACAAAATAACTGGAAAGTCTAAAAAAGTTTTAACCGAAACAGATAAAAATGGTTGGCTGGATAACAATGGTCAAATTAAATTTCTTGAAGATGGAAGAATTTTATGGATTTCAGAACAATCTGGATTTAATCACATTTGGATGTCCAAGCATTCAGGATCAAAGACTTGGGCTTTAACACAGGGGAATTGGGAAGTCTCTCAAGTTTTATACATAGATGAAAAAAAACAAATTGTTTATTTTACTTCAAATAAAGAATCTGTTTTTGAAATTCAATTCTATTCAGTTCGATTTGATGGAACAGATTTAAAGAGTTTAACCAAAGAAGGTGGTGTCCATAATATTCAAATTACAAATAGTAAAAATTATTTCATTGATTCTTTTTCAAACCTTCAAAACCCAAAAAAAATACAATTAAAAGAATTAAGTACTGGTAAACTGGTTAAAATTCTAAAAGAAACAGATATAAAACAATTTACAGACTATGAATGGTCAATTCCAAAAATTGTACATTTCCCAAGTTTAGATAACACTATTACACTGGATGGTGTCTTAATTCTTCCTGTCAATTTTGACCCAGAAAAAAAATATCCCGTTATAATTCATGGTTATGGAATGCCTGGAACACAAATAGTATGGAATAAATGGGGTAAAACTTGGGATCAATATCTTTCTCAGCAAGGATATATTGTTTTTTCCATGGACACAAGAGGCATGAGCGGTAGAGGTGAAAAATTTAAAAACTTCAGTTATGGTGATATGTCAAAATACTTAGCAGAAGATCATTTAGCAGGTATTAAATATTTAGTTAAAGAAGTATCGGCTGATAAGAAACGTATAGGAGCATGGGGGTGGAGCGGTGGTGGCTATTTTACTTGTTTAATGCTAACAAGAAATGGAGAACATTTTAAAGCTGGTGTTGCAATTGCTCCATGTACTGATTTTAAGTTATATGATACAGCTTACACAGAGAGGTCTATGGGGCTTATATCCGAGAATCAGGTGGGCTATGACTCTACAAGTACTTTAACTTGGATTAAAAGAATGAAAGGTGAACTCTTAATTATGCATGGCTCTGAGGATGATAATGTTCATTCTCAGCATACTATTCATTTTATTCAAAAAGCATTAAAAGCAGAAAAGAATATACAGTGGCACCAGTATCCTGGAAGGAACCATGGGATTTATGGTGGTGGTGCACGTAAAGACTTATACAAAAAGATGATCCATTTTTTCAATAAAAACCTTTAAAAGAAGCTATATTTTAAGATAAAGGTTTTTAAGGAGGATTATATTTATTTGATTTTCACTTCATTTAAAGTTTAAATTTAATTATCAAAGGATGTAATTAATTAATTATAAAACATAATACTTATGAAAAAAAAATACTTAGTAATATCACTTTTTTTGTTGCTTGTCTCAATTGGATCAGCGCAAACATATAAAAATGTAAGAGCTCTGCAAGATGGCTTGAGTATATCTGTTCAGTATGATATGTCAGGGGATCTTTTTAAAGGTGATGAAGTTGCTCTGACATATTCCATTGATGCTGGTGAGACTTATTCTTATATTAAAGATGCTGAGGGCGATTTAGGTGATAACGTTTTACCCGGTAAGAAAAATGAAATTAATTGGCTCTTAATAGATAAGGATTTTATTGTAGGAAAAGTAATCAGTTTTCGTATCGTCACCATACCTGATATGATGAGCTATGTTGATGGGGGCCAATATACTAGGGTAAATACAAACGCAAAAAAGAATCAAAATTCAGAACATACAGTAATGCTTGGTAGTTATTTAATTGATAAGACGGAAGTAACTCAAAGAGAATATCGACATATTATGGGGAAATATGCCTCCGATTATACCGGATGTATGGAATGTCCGGTTGAAAATGTCTCATGGTTTGATGCCATGGACTACGCAAAAAAGATTGGTAAAAGATTGCCAACAGAAGCCGAATGGGAATATGCTGCTCGAGGTGGATCTTACAGGAAGAATTTTAAAGCTTATGCGGGCTCTAACAAAATTGATGAAGTGGCCTGGTTTCTAGCAAATACTGATAGTAAACAGCCGGTTGCTAAAAAAAGACCAAATGAATTAGGACTTTATGATATGAGTGGTAATGTTTGGGAATGGTGTGCTGACTGGTATCATGATGATTATTTTCAAATAGCGAATAAATCTAATCCTAAAGGTCCTGACTATGGTACGGAAAAGGTTGTGCGCGGAGGGTCTTGGTTTAGTAATGATGTGTTTTGTAATGTAACTCGTAGATACAAATTAAAGCCAGATTATAGAGATACTAATTTTGGTTTTAGATGTGTTAAAGATTTATAAAATTTTAAGGTAAAATATTATGCAAATTAATAAAATTAAATTCATTATAGTCTTAGGTGCTAATCTCCTTATTTCGAGTTGTAGCTCTGTCAAAACTCAAGTCCCTTCAAATGTTTTAGTAAAAGGTCAAGAAGAGCAAAAAAGATATTCTGATACTACTAATAGAGCTAAATCTTCCAAGAATAATAATTTAAAATTGAAAAACTGGGATAGTATTGATTTAGATAAGCTTGAAGATGATTACTTCTCTTTAAATCAAAATAAAGCAGAAAAAAAAGTAATTATAGAAAATAAAATTGAGGAAAAAGCTATAATTTATAATAAAAGTGAGAAAAGTGTTTTTAAACCTGTTTCTGCAGAGCAGCCTTTTACTTTTGATGAAAAAAATAAAATTTTAAAAAGTCAAAAGGATGTCGTAAAGAATAAAAATGGTTATAGTAATTCTATTCTTGTCAAAACAGTATATGAACTTGCTATGGAGACAAAACCTCCTTTGTTTTTGCCACACGATGAATTTGAAACAGCCGATGAATATAAGAATAGAGTAACAAACCAAGTTAAGTTAATGAAAGAAATAGTTCAAATGACATCTATTAAAATGGATATAAAAAATGCCCAGAGGGTAGATGTGGCTAAAGAAAAAGAGCTAAAAAAGATAAGTCTAATAGAAAGCTTTATGGCTGAGTCATCATCTCCTATAGAATTCACTCCAAATGATATTGGACGTTACAATGCCGAGAAAGAGACTTTTCCAGTAGTACTTCACGATGTACAGTACCAAATATCTGTACCTAGAGAAGAAGCTAGAGCATTTAAAGAAAATTTTAAATCAATTAAAATTAAAGGTTTAAAACAATTAAAACCTCAATATGATATCGCTATCAAAGCATCAAAAGCGCATATTCGAAGTCGTCCGAATGGATCAATCATCGGTATTGCTAGCGAAGGAGATGTTTTTGAACATATTCAAGATGAAGATGAATGGCATAAAATAAATTATAAGGGACAATTTGGCTTTACACATGAAAATAATGCTGAACTAAAATTAGTTGATATTGCAAATGAATATGAATATTTAGATCTCGTTGCTATTCATCCAACAACAGGTTCTTTCTTTGCAATGATATCTATTGATGAATTAGTTAAAGCCCCACTCAATTTAGCATCAAGAAAAAGATTAGAATCAGGACAAGCTGACGGGCCTAAGTAGAATAATTTATGGGGCTGTAGCTCAGTTGGGAGAGCGCTTGAATGGCATTCAAGAGGTCAGCGGTTCGATCCCGCTCAGCTCCACACTTTTAAAAGCTTTTTCTCGACAGAGAAGAGGCTTTTTTGTATATAAGAGTATTCCAACCTAATTATTAAATAAGTCAGCATATTTAGCGTTAAATGCTACCGATATGCTACCCAAAAGTAATCTACTTTTTCGGATACACCAAGGCTGGGGTTGGTGATTGCTACGTAGCGTGTCTTAGATTTTTATCCTTCAGTCTTGTCAACGTTTTGCATCTAATGATTTTATCTATTTCAGTGAGTGATAAAACAATGATTTCTATTTTTTCATATAAACGTGTTTTTAGTCACCTTATTTAAATCTTTTCCATTTAATCACTATAAATTCAGAAGCAAATGAACGTGATTAAAATACTAATTTATTTATACTTTTTTCTTTTCTCCATTACATATGGACAATCTGAAATAACAACTGTTGCCGTTTTAGATTTTGAAGCTAGAGGTATTAATGCTCTAGAAGCAGGTACTTTAACGGACCGTTTTACTTCAGAGTTAAACAACACAAATACTATGCGCCTAGTTGAACGAGGAATGATGGCTGATATTTTGGAAGAACAAGGATTTCAGCAAACAGGTTGCACAACAGATGAGTGCGCAGTCGAAGTTGGTGCATTATTAGGCGTTCAGAAAATGATTAGTGGCGCAATAGGTAAAATTGGAAGTACTTATACAATCGACCTTAAAATGGTATCCGTCCAAACAGGTGCTACGGAAGAAACAAAAAGTGTTACCTATATGGGCAAAGTCGACGGTCTTATTACGGAGATGGAAATATTAGCTTGGGAATTAATGAAATTAAAGCCGCCCCAGGCATTGGTGTTAAAAAAGCGTATGGGCGCCGAAGCATATCTAAGCCAACAAACAAAACAAAAAACAAAGATTGGTGCAATGACTCGATCTTTACTCATACCGGGTTATGGACAGTTTTATAGTGGTAATAAAAAATCAGCGTTCTTTTTTATGGGAACACAAGTTGCTTTCCTGGGACTCGCTTTGAATAGTCAGTCTAAGTTTAACTCTTTGCAGTCGGATCAAGATGCAGCACTTTTATCCTACAATGCATCAGTAACGCAATCTGATATTGAAACATATGCAACCAAAATAATAAATTTAGATTCTGATTTACAATCGGCCAATGATCAACTCACACTTTTTTCGATATCTGCCGCAAGTACATGGGTTCTTAATATTCTTCACGCTTATATTAGTGGACCAGATGAAGACCTTGCTTCGCTACCTGTCTACTTAGCCTATAATCCAGTATCCAGAGGTTTCGGTTTAACGTGGTCCATTACTCTGTAATGAAATATTTCTTTTCTATATTATTTGTTTTCTTTTTTCTTAGCTGCGAAAATGATGTAACAGGTGTAGATGACTTGCTTGATAATCCATTGGATGAAAATCAAGTAGACTATGATGTACCTGCCTTTGTTTTTTATCCTTCTTTATTCGATGTTAGCCTTGGTCAATCATTCCAAACTCAGATTTATGCGATGGGTGTAGAAAATCTTAGAGGAGTAAATGTTCTTATTGAATATGATGAGACTAAACTATCACTTCAAAATCTAAACAATGGATCCTTAGCAGATGGAACTAATCCATTATTTTTTACAGATACAGATACACCAGGGCGTATAGAAATATCCTCAGTTTATATGAGTGCCGATTCGGGTAGTGTTGATGGGAATTTAAAGATCGCAGAATTAATCTTTTCAACAATAAGTATTGGATCTAGTACAATTGATTTTATGAATGAAAGTGAAATGTTAGATCCTGATGATAACCTGATTGAGATCAAGGGCTTTGCGCAAGGAGTTGTGAATGCAAATTAGAGACATATTATTAATTACTATTTTAATCACTGTCGGACTTGCTCAAACACCTAGCCGGATGACCTCTTTATTAACATCAGAAGAAAGCATATTCAATACGGTTATGGGAGATGTGGATGCAGATGGTGATAATGATATATTATTTATAGAGGGACTTAATAAAATTTTACTCGCCATTAATAATAATGGTACCTATGATGAGGTTATTGAGATTATTACAGTAAATTATGGGACTGGTATATATCTTATTGATCTTAATAATGATAATGCTCTTGACATTTTAATTGGAACCTTTTGGTCACCAGGCTTAGTTTGGATTGAAAATGATGGTTTAGGGAATTTCTCTGAGGTGGATACAATTTCAACTTTAAGACCAAATGATGTTGAAATCGTTGATCTGGACAATGATGGTGATATAGATATTGCAATATGTGATCATGATGGACATGGTTTTATTTATGAAAATGATTCAGGTGGTAATTTCACATTGTATACATTTTCAGAAAATCAAAACTTATACGACTTAGCTATTTATGATTTTGATAATGATGGTTATAAAGATATTGTTTCTTCTTCTTCTGTTGATGATATTGTAACTTTGTTTTACAATGATGGTTCTTTCGCCTTTTCTGCTGTTGATATTTACACAGATTTGGGAGATGCATGGGTACTGAATACAGCTGATTTTGATGGCGACGATGATATAGATATTATTATTTGGGACAGGTTTGATATTACACTAAATATTCTTGTAAACGATGGAAACGAAAATTTTTCTAGAGAAATCATTTCCACACATACAAGTGGGTACCCATATATAATTGATGTTATAGATTTTGATGATGATGGCGATTTAGATATTGCATACAGTGGAGAAGGCCTTGACATTATATTACTAGAAAATGATGGTTTTGGCAGCTTTATAGAAAATGTATTGTTTGATGGCTCCACATTTAATTCACCTTCGAGATTTTTTGATGTTGATCAAGATGGGAAATTTGAATTGATATCCACAACAGGACAATACACTTATACTCTCCAGATGTTTATCTTTCCCCCATTTTATCCAAATGCTTTATCAATAAATATCGCAACATATGGATCAAATGAATCTGGAGATGGCTCGATCGGCAACCCTTTTGCGACAATTCAACATGGCCTTAATACATCCAATATTGGTGACACTATATTGGTTCAACCAGGCACTTACACTGAAAATATATTTTGGCCCGATAAAGATGGTTTAAAATTATTTAGTGCTGGTGACTCTAGTAATACAACTATCGATGGCAATGCTTCAGGTAATGTAATCTATGTCAATCCGCAGAATTCAACAATTGACCATACCACAATTATCAAAGGGTTCACCTTAACTAACGGAAGTGCCTCAAGCGGTGGTGCAATGTATGTTGTAGGTACTTATGAAAATTATACTGAATTACAAATATTCAATATGGATATTAATGGTAATACAGCAGATAATAATGGAGGCGGTATTTACAGTATATATTCTGAAATAATTATTCAAAAAAGTTTATTTCAAAATAATTCTGTTACAGAAAACGGGTGGGAAAATGGGGGTGGGGCATTATTCGCTAGAGGTAAAGGTCCTACTATTTATAATACAAAGTTTAAGGATAACAATTCCGCAGGTAGGGGCGGTGGTTTAATGGTAATGTATGCAGGCAATCTAGAAAGAAGAGCCACCATAATTAATTCAATATTTGAGAACAATATTGCTAATTATGGTGGAGCAATGGCTTTTCAGAATTCTGAATCTCAATTTGTAGATAGTACTCTGTTTATTAATAACCAAAGTACCATGGACGGAGGTGGTATCTATATGGCATATGCCAATAACTCTGAAATAAAGAATTCAAGATTTATTAATAATCAGAGCATACAATCAGATGCTGGTGCCATATATGCTTCAACTGATGTAGATCTGATCAACAATATCTTTGTATCTAATTCGGCACAACAGGGGGGTGCAATAAGTGTCCCTGGTTTTCCGGGCTGGGTTGATATTGATAGAAATCTGTTTTATAAAAATATTGCATCAATTAAAGGTGGAGCAATATATAGTGCAGATATGTCAAGTGGTTGGGATCCAATCGTGGATAATACAACCTTTAGTCACAATAAAGCTGGTGCAGCTGGATCAAATATAGGTGATGCGGTTCATGTTGAATCTGAAAATTCACCAATTTTTCAAAATTCAAACTTTTTTCAAAATGGTTCTGCAATAATCAATAATGAACCCTCTTACACTACTAGTGCAACTGATAATTGGTGGGGTGATACTTCCGGACCGTATCACCAAATACAAAATTTTAATGGACAAGGTGACACTGTTAATAATTTTACTAATATCACATCGTATTTAGAAGTTCCAAATATTGATGCTCCGATTCTCCCACCAGCTAATGTAACTAAACAATTATCTGGAAATGACATTATCCTGACTTGGGACGCCAACCCCGAAAGCGATGTGGCTGGCTACAAGATACACTATGGAAATTTTACCGGCTATTCATATACCACCAATACCGATCTCGGCAATGTAACCACTTACATGCTTTCAGGCGTAAATATAAATAGTAGTATATCAATCACCTCTTATGATGGGAATATTGATGGCACCGATGATCAGGTGGAAGGATATCAAAGTTGGTTCTCCACAGCAATCATTCCACTATATGCAGGTCCGGTTTGGAATGTTTCTACAAATGGATCGGATGATAATGATGGATCTGAATTATTACCATTCTCATCTATTCAAGCAGCTATAGATGCTTCATCTGATGGTGATACAGTCTTGGTTTCAGCAGGTACGTACACGGAAAATATTAATTACAATGGAAAGAATATTGTAGTTGGTTCCTTATTTATTACAACTGGAGATACTTCATATATCTCATCCACGATTATTGATGGGAACGAAGCTGGTTCAGTAATTAAAATAAATAATTTAGAATCATCTGTGGAACTCAGCGGTCTTACCATTCAAAATGGTAAACATGCATATGGTGGAGGTATTGCAATCGATGGGACTACAGTCAGAATTAAAAGATGTAAAATAATAGATAATCATTCGCCGTTAAATATTGATGGTACTGGGGCCGGAGGAAGTGGTGGTGGTGGTGTAATGATAAGAAATGAAAACAATGCATCTGTCACCATAGAAAATTGCGAAATAGTATATAATAGTAGCGGTAGTTATGGTGGTGGTATTTACGCTATGCACAATAATAATCTGACAATAAAAAATTCAATAATTGCAAATAATTCTTCACCTAATACTGGAGGAATATATCATAAAGCATCTCTCACCCTAGAAAATTGCATTTTTAATAATAACAGTGGAGCCGAAGGTGGTGCTATTCGTTCTTATTATCAAGCAAGTTTAACAATCAAAAACTGTACCTTTGCAAATAACAGTGCTGAAAGAGGTGGAGCGATTCATTATGAAACTAGTAATGCTATATGCACAATTAAAAATTCGATATTTTGGAGTAATACTGCTTCTATTGGTTCGCAAATTAATACTGCGGGATCAGCAGTAAGTGTGTCTTATACTAATATTGATGGTGGCGAAGAAGCTGTAGGTTACGTTACTGATGCCGTAGATTGGGATGAGAGCAACACCGACTCCGACCCACTTTTCGTTGCTGCCGCCAACGGCGACTACCGACTATCTGATTATTCTCCAGCCATCGGCGCAGGTACAGCTGCAGGTGCACCAAATACAGATATTGAAGGAAACCTTCGTCCAAATCCTGCTGGTTCAAATCCAGATATGGGAGCCTATGAAAGTTCGAGGAGCGTACCACTGGAACAAACGAAATATTATGTATCCACTTCTGGAGCTCAGGATGGTACTGGGTTTTTAGATTCACCAATGTCTAGTATTCAGTCGGCAATAAATGCTTCATCTGATGGTGATACAGTGATAGTTCATAATGGAGTTTATTTTGAAAACGTTAATTTGAATCAATCCATTACGTTGATGTCTCTAAACGGACCTCAGTTGACAATTGTAGATGCTAATTCTTTTGGGACAGTTATTACAATGAAAGATGCGAATAGCATTGTTTTGGATGGATTTACATTACGTAATGGAATGACTTCGGGTAGTGGTGAAAAATCAGGTGGACTAATCGTTCAAGGTAGTGAATCGGATAGTAGAATAGTCAAAAATTGTATTATAGCGAATAATGAAGGACATCAAGGAGGTGGAGTCTATGTCGAGGTCGGTTCCTTTTATAATTGTCAAATAGTGCAGAATAGTGCGAATTTTGAAGGTGGAGGTATTTTCAGTGCTGGTTCACCTACTCCGTATTTTGAAAATTGTTTAATTGCCGAGAATAATTGTAATTCTGGTGCCGCTATTTCTTATAAAGCTGAAATTAAAAATACAACTATTGTCAATAATATTGGTAATACATCCTGGGCATCATCAGGTGAAAGTACAGTGACTAATTCTGTATTATTTGGTAATCAAGAGGGTCACATCTCTGGCTCAACTGCTACGGTCATTCATAGTTTGGTAAAAGGTGGCTATCCAGGTACTGGGAATATAGATCTTAACCCACTATTTGTTGATGTCGAAAATGGCGACTATCATCTTTCCGATTATTCCCCCGCAATAGGAGCTGGCACAACTGATGGTGCACCCACTACAGATATTCAAGGCAATCTACGTCCAAATCCAGTAGGGTCTAATCCAGATATGGGTGCTTATGAAAGTTTGAGGAGCTTACCACTGGAACAAACAAAATATTATGTATCCACTTCTGGAGCTCAGGATGGTACTGGGTTTTTAGATTCACCAATGTCTAGTATTCAGTCGGCAATAAATGCTTCATCTGATGGTGATACAGTCTTGGTTTCAGCAGGTACGTACACGGGAAATATTAATTACAATGGAAAGAATATTGTAGTTGGTTCCTTATTTATTACAACTGGAGATACTTCATATATCTCATCTACGATTATTGATGGGAACGAAGCTGGTTCAGTAATTAAAATAAATAATTTAGAATCATCTGTGGAACTCAGCGGTTTACCATTCAAAATGGTAAAGCAGTAAGTCCGGAATTTGATGATGCTGGAGGAATTGTTATCGATGGATCTGCAGTCGTTGAAAATTGCATTATAGCAAATAATGAAGGCAATCAATTTGCTCCAGCTGGTTTTTATATTGAAGGTTCTCCAATCATTGACAATTGTACTATTTCAAATAATAATGGCGTTGGATTGAAATTAAGCGGTGGGTTCTTCTCTATAAAAAATTCATTGATAGTTAATAATAATGAAGCACTCCGAATTTATAATAATTCACAATTTCAAATTGTGAATTCTACTATTGGTAATAGAATTGAGATTTGGAATGATAATATAGGATCCCAAATAATAAAAAATTGTATTATTTTAAATGGAATCCTAATCGATGAAGCATATAATAGTGAGACTTCTGTTTCAGTTTCCTACTCATATTTGCAAGGTGGCTTTGAAGGCGAAGGTAACATCAACTCCGACCCACTATTTGTAGATGCTGCCAACGGCGATTACCGCCTATCCAATTATTCCCCCGCAATAGGAGCTGGCACAACTGATGGTGCACCCACTACAGATATTCAAGGCAATCTACGTCCAAATCCAGTAGGGTCTAATCCAGATATGGGTGCTTATGAAAGTACTTTAGCTAGTATAAGACCAAAATCTGGTGAAGTACGAGATGGATTAATTGGTGACCTAAATTGGTCAAATTCAGCAACTACTATTGGTGCTAATTGGGATATGTTTATAGATAATGGACCTGTATCTTATGAAGTTGCAGTAGGCACCCAGCCAGATTCCATGGATAATGCTAGTAGCTGGGCAATAGTAGGTACCGATACATTTGCTGTTTTAACTGACTTAAATCTGCAGAACGGTGTAACTTATTTTGTAAGTGTGCGTGGAATCGATAGTGATAATCAACTATCAGACACAACCATATCAGATGGTTTCATGTTAGATACATATCTTCCTCAGGTTTTAGCCATAACGGAAGGATCTTTCACTACCGATAAGGATTATCATAATAATATTACTAGTCTACCCATTGGTTGGATTGGATCAGATAATATAGAAGGTCCTTTAAGCTCAGGTATCAATTTTTATGAAGTTGCATTAGGGACAACTGCTGGAGATTCCAATACAGTGGATTGGACCAACCAAGAAGACAGGACATCAACTACGTTAATTGCATTGTCCCTCGAAGAGGGCTCTACATATTATGCATCTGCACGATTAACGGATATTGCTGGTAACTTATCAGAGGTGCAAAGTGGGAACGGAATTTTGATTGACTTAACAAGTCCTGTCACTGGAACAGTCATTGATGGTACTATAGAGGACTTCACTTTCACTGGAACCAGCAATGCATTAACCGCTACCTGGAGTGACTTTAGTGATGAGGTGTCTGGTATCAGTCATTATGAGTACGCTATTGGTACCAGTATCGGAATCAATGATATTTCCGGTTGGATCAGTGTTGGCCTAGATACTACAATAACTGTTAATGGGTTAAGTTTAAGTAATGGAAGCACCTATTTTTTCTCGGTAAAAGCTTCTGATCAAGCTGGTATTACATCTGATGTTATATCTACAAACGGAATAACGGTTGATACCCAAGCACCTGATAACAACTTTATTATTGATGGTCTATTCACTGAAGATTTAGATTGGTCCAATGCTCCTGATGTACTATCTGCTCACTGGCAGTTCACAGATCCTCTTAGTGGTGTGGCCAGTTATCAGTATGCTATAAGTAATGGTTCGGATGGTTCTCAAATCGTTGATTGGACAGATGTTGGCCTAGATACTTTTTTTACACATACAGATTTAGATCTACTAAGTGGTACAACTTATTATATTTCAGTTCGTGCTACGGATATTGTAGGTAATGAAAGCTCCTCATACATCTCGGACGGTATCACTACAGACTTTATGCAACCCACAGTAGGTGTTCCAATGGATGGAAATCCGGAAGAGGATATGGACTGGCAGGCAGCTACAGATATATTCAACCTTTACTGGACCGCCAGTGATAATCGTAATCGAGAGCTGGAATCTTTTGAATATTCTATAAGTACCACTCCTGGTGACTCCAATGTGGTCGCTTGGACTAGCAGCGGTTCAAATAGTGAAATCTCAATAACTGGATTAAGCCTCAATGAAGCTGTTATCTACTATGGTAATATCCGAGCATACGATGCAGCTGGAAACCGCTCTAGTACTATTAGCAGCGACGGTATTACTATTGATACCACTGATCCTATTGCTGGAACTATAACCGATGGAGTTGATGAAGATATTACCTTTACGCCTTCAGAGAACTTACTGGAAGGCCACTGGTCTGGTTTTAGCGATGCTCTGAGCGGTATCGCTTATTATCATGTGGCAGTAGGAACATCTCCTGGGAACTCTAACATAGTCCAATGGCAAGATGTAGCAGTAGATACACAGGTTACTTTTACTGGCTTAAATTTAAATAATGGGCAAGATTATTATCTATCTCTAAAAGCATTTGATCAAGCTCATAACGTATCAGATGTCGTCACTTCGACCGGGGTAGTATCGGACCAGCAAGGGCCGGTTTCAGGAGAAGTACTAGATGGTCTATTTGGTGATGTGGAGTGGGTTAATTCCTCAAGTGAGCTTGGAGCTAAATGGGAAAATTTTCAAGATGCTCTTAGTGGAATTGAGTTTTATGAGTATGCTGTTGGAAATTCATCAGGAAGCATAAATGTTTTAGACTGGAGTAGTGCAGAACTAGCTACAGAGATACTGATTCAAGAATTACCACTTAATCATGGTAGTCAGTATTTTATCAGCGTACGTGGAGTAGATAGTGTAGGTAATGTAGGTGGCTATAGCTCTTCTAACGGACTTACAGTTGACCTTATTCCACCAACCATTACGGATGTCATAGAATCAGAGAATGGTTCAATTGATGTAGATTATTTGAATCAAGCTGATACAGTTATTATCAGTTGGATTAGTGAAGATTTGGTTTCAGGTATTTCATTTTTTGAAACATCTCTCGGCACTATCTCTGGTATAGATGATGTTGTGTCTTGGACAGTTTTATCCGATTCAAATTTTTTAACAAATACGCTTTTAGATCTGGGGCTTAATAATGGTGCTACTTATTACGCCAGTGTTCGAGCAACTGATGTAGCTGGAAATATTTCAGGGATCATCAGCGGTGATGGTGTTCTTATTGATCTTACCGCTCCAGTGAATGGTAATGTATTCGATGGGCATGGTATAGATGAAACTTTTACATCCACTCCAGATACATTAATAGCATCCTGGACTGGTTTTAGCGATGATATCAGCGGAATAGATTACTTTGAATATGCTATAGGTACTTCTGAGAACGGCACAGAAATTGTTGAGTGGACTTTCACTGAACCAGATACAATGTCTATGGTGGAAACAGGATTATCGCTTATTGATGCTCAAAAATACTTTACTTCTGTCCGAGCAACAGATTTTGCAGGCAATGTATCCACTTTTTCCGTTTCGGACGGTATTATTCTAGATTTAACGGATATGGCTCTAGTATCCAGCACTATTTCACCAGAGTCATATATATCCATGTTTGATCCACCAACACTAAGTTATATATTTACAGAAAAAGTTGACTCTGGTGAGGTTTCGATTATAGGCAATTTTTCTGGATCAATATCAACTAGTATCTTAGATAGCTCTGTTAATATTGATCTGATAGGACCTTTCGCTAGTCTAGATACCTTCTCCATTATTACATCTGTGAATGATGTTTCTGGAAAGGATACTCTTTTACTGGAACAGATTTTTTATACTGAACTTCTAGCCGATTATAATAATGATCTAAATGTTGATGTAATGGACTTAGTCCAATTTATAACAGCATGGAACAACGATGATACCGGTTATGAGTTAGGTCCAGTCACAGGCACTATGCCACACCTAATTCCAGAACTAGATAATCTATTTACGATAAGAGACGCTATGACCTTTAGTAGGATGTGGTACTGGTCCAATTCATCGGCAACAAATACTATTGCTATGCGAGGTGAGGTTGGAGCACCGATCAAAATCAGTCAATCTGGTAGGCAGATTACTATCTCATTGCCAGATGGAAGCATAGCTTCAGAGATCGCTATTGAATATCCAGTAGACAATATGGAATTTAGTTATCAGTCAAAATCAAGCCAGGATGATGAGATTGTGGCATCAAAGAAATTTGGAGAAGAACTGGTTTTCATGCAGCTTAATGGCTTCATAACTCCTGAAGATGCAAAACAAGAAAAAGAAATCATGTTTGATATTAATGGTTCCCCAGAGCACGAGATAGAGTTAGTTATCCATTATAGCTTTATAGGATCAGGAAATGAAACCATTGGTTCAGGTTCCTATCGTTTGAATTACTTGCCAATGCCAGGAGAGTTCTCACTATACCAGAACTATCCAAATCCATTTAATCCAAGCACAACAATTAAATATGATATTCCTTTCAAAAATAATGTGTATATAACTATTTATGATATTTTAGGAAAAGAAGTTATTACACTTATAAATAAAGCTCAGGAACCAGGTTATAAATCAATTGTTTGGAATGGGACAGATCGATTAGGACAAAATGTTGGATCCGGAGTATATTTCTATACTTTACATTCTGGAGACTTTATTCAAACAAAAAAACTAATGTTGATAAAATAAAACTAAACACATAAGAACCAGAAAAGCCTCGAGTTATCGGGGCTTTTTTGTTTACGTCAACAATAACTGATATAATATTATCCTCTTTTAATTCGACCAAAAAAGACCTGGGCGAACTAAAAAGGATGGTCATAACTAGTAAAAGTTTCCGTTGAAATGGATGGATTCCAGGATTAGTTGTTGTGCTGAGAAGGAGAATAAGGAGAATAAGGAGAATAAGTTATTCTCCTTGGTGTTTTGCGAGGAGAGAAAAAAACGTGCTTGTATATATATAAGAGAGAGTTATTCTCCTTATTCTCCTTATTCTCCTTCCTAGGACCATTGGTGATTTACGCTGAAAAATGTCCATTATTGTTATTTAGTTAATAATTCATTTTCATAGTTTAAAGTCCTCAATGTCAACAGTAAGCAGTGGTGCATAATGTTGTTCCGTTGTTCTAACGGAAGCATGTCCCAGTAATTTACTTACTTTATAAATAGACATGCCTTGTTTGATCAGGTTTAACCCAAAAGTTCTTCTTAAATCATGAAAACGAGCATTTCTAATGTTAAGTCTACGAACCTCTTTTTTAAACTTATGGCTAACATAATCTTTTGAATAAGACCAGAGTATTGATTGATCTCTTAATAACTCTTGAGCTTGATCATTCAGTTTGATGACTCTGCGCCCAGTTTTACCATAAGCGACAACGTATCCATCATGTATCTGATCTCTCAGAATAGAGCGTATTTCACCACTTCTAGCGCCAGTATAGTAAGCAAAGCGTACAAAAGCATTAAAGTCCTGATCGTGTATATTATCAAACAAACTAGTTAATTCATTCTTTGTAAAAGTTCTTAGCCTCGCTTCACCTTTAATATCTCCAGGCAGCTTGAATGCTTTAGTCACTAGATTATGCTTCAATCCCCAGTTCCAGCACTGATTAATATGGCGAGTATGAATAGCTCTACTAGTTGGATTGGTTGGAAGTGGTTTACCATTAAGATGGGAGGTGGTATATGCTTAATGAGCTTATAGGTATTTTTAGACCAGTTATGATTGTAGGTTAAGAAGCGTTCACAGAGATGATTAAAGGATAGATTTTCATTCTTAGTGACAAAGCCACTAAGCTCTGCGATCAGTGCTGACTCAGCATGTGGTTTAATAGACTTAGCGACTTTATAGTCTTTGGTTCTAAGACTTCGAGTAACTCTATTGTTATTGATTGTTAAAGCGAGATACCAAACATCTCTTTTCTTGTATAATGAAGCCATAACATTTCCTATTTGTTATGGTTGGAATGCTACCCATATGCTACTCAAAGGCTCGCTCATAACGGGAGAGCGCTTGAATGGCATTCAAGAGGTCAGCGGTTCGATCCCGCTCAGCTCCACACCGAGGAGAAAAGTGTTTCACGAGGAGAAAAGGGGTGTTAAATCATCCCTTTTTTGCTTCTTTTAGAATTTACTATTTGTCGTATATATAGGCGTTTTTAGTATATATTGCATGAAATGTATCACGTTTGTATCACGTTTTAAAATCGTTTTGCCATGTTTTTGCCATGTATCACGTTCTCAAAAATTCCTCATAGCTTCTTTTAGCATTTCATTGTTTTGATGGGTGTAAGTCCGATTCGTATTCTTACCTGTTTGACCTAGAACTTTTGTTCTCATCGCACCATCAATTCCATTCTCTGCTAAGTTCTGATTAAAGGTATGTCGCAAACATTTGAAACTAACATATCCATTGTATCCGAACTTTTTTAAATACTTCCTAAGTATTTTCAATGATTCACGAAGCTTTCCTTTATGCAGTTTTTGCGGAAACTTATCTCCCAAATTAAATAGATCATGATTTTTTAAACTATCAGCAATAGGAATAATAAAAGTTTCTTTATCATTCTTACCTCTGTCGGTAAAAATTGTATCATTCTCATTGTTTATGTTCGCAGGAGTTAGGTTTAAGGCATCTACTGGGTCAAAGCCAGTATAATACATGATTCTCCAAAATAAACGATATGTAGGGTCAATTTCATCGCATTGGAAGATATCTTGCATGTACTGCTTCGGAATTGGTTTATTGATTCTTTTGGAGGTACTCTTAATATTACTTCCAAATAGCAAGTAATATTATTTGGATAAGAGAACCAATCTCATTATCATCGTAGCTGAAATTTTTTAATAATTTATATAACTTAAATAAAAAGAGATTTTTCAATGAAAAAAATTAACCTAGCTATTCTTTTAATATTAACAGTTTCTTCGTCTATCTATGGGCAAACATTATATACCTCAATCCCCGATGCTAATTTTGAACAAAAACTAATCAACCTAGGACATGATGATGTTTTAGATGGTGCGGTTTTAACAGCGACAGTAGAGGTGATCACTGAGCTTAATGCTAATAACTCTGGCATAAGTGACCTCACGGGTATTGAAGCATTTACTGCTCTGACTGAACTTGCTGTCTATGACAATCAATTAACCTCTTTCGATGTGAGTGCTAATACTGCTCTGACTGAACTTAGAGCCTGGAACAATCAATTAACCTCTTTCGATGTGAGTGCGAATCCTGCTTTGACTTTTCTTAATGTAGGGGGTAATCAATTAACCTCTTTCGATGTGAGTGCGAATACTGCTTTGACTGAACTTTTTGTCTATTCTAATCAATTAACCTCTTTCGATGTGAGTGCGAATACTGCTTTGACTATTCTTTATGTCAAAGAAAATCAATTAACCTCTTTCGATGTGAGTGCGAATACTGCTTTGACTGAACTTCAGGCAAATGACAATCCTGATTTAACATGTATTTATGTTGGTGATAATGTAATTGCAACTACGACTCTAGATGAAAATCAGTTTCTTAGTGATATTCCCTGTAATAATGATCCTATAAATCCTGAAGATTTAGGAGTCTTTTTCAGTGAATATGGCGAAGGTTCGTTGCAAAATAAGTATCTTGAAATTTACAATGCAGGTCCGGATGAGGTAAACTTACACGACTTTTTTATTGGTATTTCTAATAACGCCCATCAAGATGGTGATAATCCACAAATTATGTACGAGTATTCATATCCTCTGGATATTATTCCAAGCGAACAATCAGTGCTCGCCGTTGGCGGAGTTTTTGTGATTTCAAAAGATAACGCAGATGAATTATTACAGTCGAAAGTAAATTTCATTTATCCGACTGAATCTGATGAGGGTGCTTATGAACCTTCACCATTAGACTTCAATGGTAATGATTTTATTGGTTTATTTTATAAAATTAGTGACCTAGAACACCTTATTGATGCATTTGGTAAGATGCCTAGTAGTATCGATCGACCTGTTTATGACATTGCCGGAGTCGAGGCTGCGGCAAAAGACCATACTCTGGTAAGAAAATCTAATGTTGAAAGGGGGAATACGGATTGGGAATTTTCCTCTGGAACAACACAAAGTAATTCTGAATGGCTAGTTTTGGATGTAGACACATGGGAGTACATTGGTACCCATCTAGATCCAATTTATCAAGACCATCGTTTTCCGCAATTAACAAATAGAGGTTTTGAAAATTACACATTGTCCGAAGAAGCAGGTATTCATGTACTTGATAGATGGGTTCCTTGGCCGGATAATACACATTACGCAACTGCCGTTGATGGTGAAAATATACATGAGTCTGAAGCGCTGTTTACACCGTACTCTGGAAATGCATCTGCTAAAATGTGGACTTTAAATCAAGGATCTGATGCTATAAATTATTTGACAGAAACCTATACTACAGTTGACATTCCTGTTGGAACAGAATTAAACCTTAGCGCATTTTTTTGGCAACATGAAGATGATCTATTGGTAGATGCTGATAATAGCGAATCCGAAACTCATGCTGTTTTAAGAATTGCTTTTCATGATGCGGATTGGAATTGGAAAAGCGAAGTTCTTTCAGAAAAATTTTCGTCAGCAGACAGGACTCAAGAATGGACATTTAGAGATTTGAATGCTACAATACCTGAAGGTACTGAAATAATAACCGCAGGAGTAATGTTGGTGGGGGGAACCTCAGGTGCTGTGTATTTTGATGATATATCTATGTCATTAGATGTACCTGAAAAATACGATATCACATTTAATTATGACTTAACAAATCAAGCTCCATCATTAGATGGAGTTCACCTTGCTGGTAATTTTCAAGATCCCAATTATGATGGGGCGTTTGAAAATAATTTATTTCCACTGTGGGATCCAGCGGGAATTGAGATGTTTGACCATGATCAAGATGGAATTTTTACAGTAACACTTAACCTTTTTCCAGGCGAATATGAATTTAAATACATCAATGGTAATTCATGGGATAACGCAGAATTGCTTACCTCAACAGATGACTGTACTGTCTCTGCTGGTAATAATGATTACAATAGGTACGTTAATCTCGTTGATCAACATATCTTGCTTGATCCTGTTTGCACTTCCATGTGCGTTCCTTGTCAGGATATAAATGGCGAACCTGAGTTTACCTTTTTAGGTGAGTTTGAAGGAAATATGTACTATGTTTCGGATTATTCTTCTACATGGGAAGACGCAAATACTTTCTTAGAAGATAATTTTTATGATGCTCACCTTGTGACAATTAATTCATTGGAGGAAAATGAGTTTATTTCTTCTACTACTGAAAGTATACCTAGTATCTGGATTGGTGCTTCAGATGCAGTTGAAGAAGGTGTTTGGACATGGGTAACTGGCGAAGAATTTAATTTCACGTCTTGGGCTCCTGGTCAACCAGATAATAATAATGGATTAGAACATTACGCAAACACAAATCACAATTCAGTTGGTCATTGGAATGATGGTCTTGCAAGTATTTCTAGAAGGTTTATTGTGGAAGTTGAATATTATGAAAACTATCCTCCTTCGAATTTTTCTCTTTTAACTCCAGAGACAAATTCAGTTTTTACATGGAATGACCAAGGGGTTGAAGTTGCATTAAATTGGGAGATTTCAGAGGATAATGAGCAGAATGTTCATTATCAGGTTGAATTAGAGGGGCACGCCGTTGTAGGGCATGATACACTAATATGGTCTCATGATAACATTTCAAATTTATTTGATAATACACCTATGCAAAACACCTCTTTTGAAGACCCATTAAGTGAAGATGGTGGTTGGGTTGGTTGGGCAGGAAGCGACCAGACCATTAACCTTGAGACTATTGAAAATAATAGAACGGTTGCCGTATTAACTAGTAGTGGTGAAATGGTTAATAACTATTTAATTCAAATTAAAAATGCAGATGAATTTAGAGAGGGTCCCCAAATCTTAAAGGCACAAGTCTCATCGCATGCAGATAATATTTTGAGTAATTTATCTGATAATGTACGATTATACGTCATGGCTTGGGATAATTGGGATTTTGCCCAAGAGAATGAAGTTTACTCTGCAACAAGTGTTCCATTTGAAGGTAACACACCAGGTCTATGGGAAACTCTTTACTTAGGTTTTGAATTGCCAGAGGAGGCAGTAGCTGTCCATATTGGTGTTTTTTACACTCCAGCAGAGGGTGAAGTCGCAAAAACGGTATATGTTGATGATTTTGAGCTATTTGATGAATATACCAGTACTAATCTTATTTTAGATGAAGAGTTTTTTACTCATGATTTAGAAAGATTCATTAAGATTCCTAATCTTGTTAGGGAGATTGAATATAATGTGGTAATAAAAGCGCTTGATGGTATGCAAGAATATGGTTTTGAAGGTGGAATCACCTATTCAAATTATAATTCCTTTACCATAAACAATATAAAAGTTGATGAAAATAGAGATTATTATGTTTCAATAGAAGGCTCAAATATTAATGGTGATGGTACTCAAGAAAATCCATTGAGAGATATCCAGCCAGTAATAGAAGTGATTAATCCTCATTTTACAGAAGTCGCAAATGAAAAGACTATTTTTGTTGGTCCGGGTATTTACCATGAAAATCTTTATTGGATTGGGAAAAAAATCTCAATTATAGGTATAAATGGCAGTAATGAGACTATCCTAGATGGAGGGCTCAAAGATAACGTTGTAAGGATAACAAATGTAAGTCATAACCAAAATAATCCAGAATTATTCAACTATTTTAAAGGCTTTACAGTTCGGAATGGTAAAGCAATATCTGAGAATGGGTTTCCATATGCCTACGGTAGTGGAATCAATCTTATGGGATCAAACTTAATTGTATCTGATATTATTGTTGAAAATAATGATGGTGGTGATGCTAGTTTTTTTATAAGAACATCCTCATCTCTAATTGAAAATACAACTATCAGAAATAATTTGAATTCAAAAGGGATTACGCTAAGCGCAAATGGAGCATATCCATCTTTCGTTGGAGTTACAGTTGAAGGCCATAATGATGGTCCTGCAATTTTTGCATATGATACTGGAGTGTTGTTAGAGTCGTGCGTTATCCAAAATAATTTTGCTGGTGGAATATTGTACTCAGGAGTTGGTTTTGCACCGTCAATTATTAAATCAACACTTTTTGCAAATAATGGTAATCCCAACACAGTCACCGGAGCAATTAATCTAGGAAGCGATTACAAGGGTGGTGATATCACAATTGAAGATGGAATATTCTATATGAATAAGGCTAATGAAAATATAGGATCTGACATATGGTCAAATGGACAGTATTTTAATGACACATATCAAGGAAACGATATTTTGGTAAAGAACACAGTTTTTGTTTCAAATAGATTAAACAATAAATCTGTTTTCCTATCCCCAAATTCAAATTTTCCAGATGAATTAACCATAGAAAATTCTACTTTTTTCGGATCAGATCCTTTGATTGCTGAGGCAAATAATATTATTCTAGCCAACGGAGTACATTATAATGTAGATCCACTTTTCTGTGATCCAGAAGGTAATGAATTCAGTGTCGCTGAAAACACACCTCTTATTGATTTTTCTATTCCGGGCACCCTTATGGGAGCCACAGAGATTGGTTGTGGTCCTACATATAGGAGACCTAATTCTATTTCGATTTCATCATTTAATACTGAGCCATTTGAAAACGAAAACTATATTGATTTAGGTGAGTTTCAAGATGGACATTACTTCTTATCCGTTGGATCTAGTACATGGGAAGATGCAAATAATTTGATATCAGGTATCAATGGTGCTTCACTTGCTGCTGTAACTTCATCTGAAGAGAATGAGTTTTTGAGTCAATTTGTTACTAACGCATGGATTGGATTACGTCTTGAAAATTCAAATGAATTTTCATGGACAACAGGAGAAGATTTAGTCTACACAAATTGGCTTGTTGGTGAACCAAATAACTCAGGTGGTAATGAACCTTACGTTCATTTATGTCCTGATGGCTCTTGGAACGACCATACGCCAAGTCAAATTTTACCATTCATAATAGAGGTGAAAACGATCCTTGAAAACCAATTGATTACCAATGAAGATACTCCTTTAAATATCAGTCTTAACTTTAACCCTTTTCAACAGCAAGAATACGAACTCAGCCTATTGGGTGATGGACTTGGGGTTAGTATTGACCATGTTAAGGTTGAATCAGGATTTGAGGTAACCATTACATCAGAGCAAAATTTAAATGGTGAGTTTGACTTTTCTTTTGTAATAACAGATGATTTATTCCCTCAATTAACAGATACGCTTGATTTTCACCTCAGTATCCTTCCAGTGAACGATACTCCAGAGATAATCTCATTTTCTGAAGGCCAAATAATTGAGTTTAATGAAGATACCTCATTTGAATTTGACATTGAGCTCCTAGATGTTGATGCAGGAGATGAGTTGCTCTTATCCGCAGCACTGCTTAATAGTGGTGACGAAGTAGGTCCCGAACAAATATCTGTTTTTTCATTGAATGGAACAGAATTACTGATTACACCATCAGATAATTGGAATGGTGAATTATTGTTAGAGCTAACTGTAACGGATACTGAATTGGCTACGGACTTTATTTCAATACCAGTTAAAATACAAAATACAAATGATGCACCAAATACTTTCACTTTGTCATCACCAGATCATGAATCAGAAGTTTTATCTTTGACACCTAATCTTGAATGGGTTGCTTCGCTAGATATTGACCCAATGGATACGGTTCGATATGAAGTTTCCTTTGGGAGTAGTATTCTTGATTTACAGACATACCAAGCTGGAACATTGACCGCTTTCACATTAGATTATGATTTGGAGGATAATACTACATATTATTGGAAAGTTATTGCTTCAGACTTAAGTGATGCTTCTATTGAAAACACTGGCGGCTATCAATCATTCAAAGTAAATACAGAAAATGACTTACCGGGTGACTTTACCACTCTAACACCAGAACTGGGTTCAATGGTCACAGATCTTACACCAACATTGATGTGGGAAGAACCAACAGATGCAGATGATGCAAGTAGTGTCTCTACTGGTGTAACACCAGGTCTGGCTTTACAGTTTACACCGAATACTTTATCGAGAAACTCTCGTTATGTTGTTTCTTATGATGTCTATGTCAATACAGTAGATGTTTTTGATGGTGTCACTCCGGTTACGGTATCTGAGACTCATTACACTCCAGAGGTTGATTTATCAGAAGATGCGATGTACTACTGGAAGGTGGTTGCTACAGATGATGATGGTGGACAGACAGAATCTAATATGTCTAGTTTTTGGACGAACAGTGAGAATAGCATTCCAACGGAGGTTGTCCTTTTAACGCCTGATTCTGAAGCAGAAACAGGATTAGCGCCAACGTTTAGTTGGACAGCATCTACAGACGCTGATTTAGAAGATCACCTTACTTACCAACTGACTTATCAATCTTCTTTAGAAGATGTAATTCATGTGGAATTAGGTGCTGAATTAACGTACACACCAGAAGTTGAGTTAATGGATAATACAGATTATGTCTGGCAAGTTGTTGTAACAGATCAATCTGGAGCTACATATACAACTCCACTTCAATCATTTAGAGTAAATACAGAGAATGATAACCCAGAAGGGTTTGTTCTGATTAGTCCGATTGATGGAAGTTATACAAGTGATTTTAACCAATTACTTGTTTGGTCTCCATCCAATGATATCGATAATGACTTTATTCAATTTGAAGTCAAACTTAATGGTGAATTATTTGCTATGACTGAGAACAATTATATCCATCTCTATGATCTTATGGAAGATATGGTGTATGAATGGAGCGTAGTTGCTATGGATGACAATGGTGGCTCTACAGAGTCAGAAATGTGGTCCTTTACTGTAAATGCAGAAAATGCACCTCCATCCGACTTTACTCTCATCACTCCATTACCAGATTCCTTAATAGAGACAACTGAACAAATTACATTTGAGTGGGAGAGAAGTGAAGATATGGATCCCCTGGATGCAGTGATGTATCACTTAGAAATCCATACAGAAGAATCTCAGATGATGTATGAAACCAGTGAGCAGTCATTTACTGTTGAATCTTTAACAGACAACCATGTGTATCATTGGTCTGTAAAGGCAATGGATCTGAATGGTGCCATGACAGAAAACGTAGGTGGACCGAGCATGTTTATTGTGAACACAATGAATGATGCTCCAACAATGTCCGAGTTAGTTGCTCCACTGGATGGAAGTATCCAAACAGACTTATCTCCAAACTTTTACTGGACAGTGAGTGATGATATCGATCCGATGGATCATGTTTCTTACTCCATGAGTTGGTGGGGAATGGACGATATGGAAGTGCAATCTGTCAGTCTTGATAGTAATGGTGTGACACCTGAAGAAGACCTTATGGATAACTCCATGTATGGCTGGAGTGTTGAAGCGATGGATATGAACGAAGCGACAGCACTAACCGAGACTGCATATTTTTATACAGATGCGTTCCCGGAAGCACCAGCAAACTTTATGACGCTGGCACCAGAGAATGATGCAGCAGGATTGGGAACAGAAGTTACTTTTGTCTGGAATGCTACAACAGATCCAGATCCAATTGAAACAATTAGCTACCAGTTGGTTTATTCAGAGGACTGGATGGACAGCACAGCGTATATTTTTAGTGAGATGTTAGATGATACATCGGTTACCATGATACTTGAAGATAATATGGAGTATTTTTGGAAAGTTCTTGCAAAAGACTCGGATGGGTTTATTGTAGGAAGTAATGAGAATACACCAAATATTTTGGTTATTGGAACTCTTTCTCTTGATGGTGAAATGCTACCAACGGAATTTACTTTACATCAGAACTATCCAAACCCATTTAATCCAACAACACAGATTAAATATGCATTGCCAAAGAGATCTTTGGTAAACATCACTATTTATGATGTAATGGGTCGGATTGTAAAGAATCTGGTTAACTCGTCAATGGATGCAGGGTATCATTCACTAACCTGGGATGCTACTAATAATTCTGGAGAGGGTATCTCTGCTGGAATGTATATTTATACCATCCAAGCGGGTGAGTATCGATCTACAAAGAAAATGGTCTTACTGAAATAGTTAAAATCTATAAATAAAGGAAAAGCCTCGATTGTTCGGGGCTTTTTTGTTTTAATCTAAAATAGAGAAAATGTACTTTAATTGTAAAATTTCTAAAATATTCTGTGACCATATGTGACCAAAAAAATCTCTTGTTTTCGTGTTGTGGTGTTGTATTCATTTGTATTTGACTTTTCCAAATAATGAGAATTGGATAATTTCGTCAGCATTACTTGGCTCAATTTTTTCTACCAGTATCTCATTTAGATCTTGATCTTTAAGCCATAGTTGCAAACCTTTCTTTACCTTATCTAATGTGAGTTCAGTTGGCTTCATATCTAAATAAGGATACAAACCAAGAGTTCCATTATTCATTACTCTATCAGCGATTAATTCAGGCTCACTATCACCAGGCTTAATAATAGTTACTCTAGTGAGCCAATGGCTAATACCATCCTCAAAAGCTTGATGCAAAATAGCGTTTAAGATTTCCACTAAGCTTTATTTAGTTGAGCAGATTCTAGCCAAACAGAATGCGCTTTTTCCATGCTTTTTCCAGCTTTAACTTTTTCATCAAAAGTAATCCCAGCATGCGACAAACAATCATGGTGAAGTTGCCTCCGCTGGTATGTATATCTATACCATCCAAGCAGGTCAATACAGAGCTACAAAAAAGATGGTTCTACTGAAATAAATAGAAATATAGAATAAATAGAAAAGCCTCGAGTTATCGGGGCTTTTTTGTTTACGTTAACGTAAAATCATCAATAATTTAAAATTTGCCTGTCAAATGGCGAGGATTAAATACTATCGAGTTCCAAAGCCTTTACCCGATGCAGATGATGTTGAAGGTCTGGGCGAATACTGGTTAAGATATTATAATACTGGTGGAAAATGGGGTAAGGGAAAAGGTTCAATTGACAAGTGGATGGAGGCTCAAAAGCTATTAAAATAACCTTAAAAGCCTATAAATCTAGCAATATATCAAATCAATTCAATTTATTATGAATATAGCTTTGGTGGTATGTTAAAAACCTTACCAAATAGACCTATCGAAATTAATTCATGTTCGTAAATTGCAAATGAAAAAACACCTGCATCATAAACATCAAATAAATTTAATTTCAAGCTTAAATGATTTTTTGTATCATAACCAAAAGGGCATAAACCACTTTTATTTTGATTCTTATTATTTTGGTATAATTTTGTGACTTGGTGTTTATGATCTAAGTAATTAGGCTTTGTACCGTAAAGGGTAGAGCCAATTATAATTAATAATGAAATCTTTATAGGATTATTTAAAAATATCTTTTTTAATAATTTTTGCTTGAAAATATTTGTTTTATTATTCATCTATCTTAATTTAGTGAAATTTTGAGTACAATTAAATAAAACTATTTATGGTAAAGCCGAAATATATTGATTTTGAATAAAGATGTAATTTTTACAATGTATTTTAATCAACAATTATATTAAATAATCGATGTTCCATCGATCATTTTTACTTACGACTTTAATTTGCTTAATATTTGCATCAGTCGGTAAAAAAAACTGTTCATAAATTCCTTAATTGAAAAGAACAACTTTTTTTCAGACTTATCACGAATGAACAAGTTTTTTGGGATTTATATAGATCTTTTAAATATGATAAAAATATAGTCAAAAAAGAGTTTATTGGAAGAGTTATAAGGACAGGTAAGATTAGTCATTTGACAAGATGGTGGAATAATAGTAGCAAAAAGTCTTCAAGCTATTACATTAACTTAAAAAAAGAAGGATTATGAGTTGAATGGACAGAAGATAGTCTGAAATTCTCAAAAGCATGCTATGAAAAAGATAACGTTGTTGATCTGATAGATTACTTCATTGAAGATTGTAACTAAAAATATATTTTCAGTTCGTAGAAAATATCTTAGACCAATGCCTCGTTCGTTTTAAATAATAATCGGGTGATAGAGGACTATAATCCTCATATCTATATAAATCATGTTTTTTTGATACTGCAGGCTCAATTTGAGTCCCTTCATGCCACTCATTAAATGAAGTAATACCTATGATATTTGGTTCTTTCTCAATAGCCGATTTAAACATTTTATCAAAGTATAAACCTTTTTCTCTTTTTTTTGAATTTTTACTATTCCAAGGACGAACTCTAGTATCTTTATATCCTGGACCAACGCATGGAATGAAAATTTTATTTTTTTCTTTAGCCCACTTCGATAGATATTCCCAGTTATCAATAGACGCCCCATAGGTAAACCCATTACTAGCAAAATATGTATAGAATCCATCAAATCCACTTTCAAGGAAGAAAGTTTCCTCATCCTTATTAACCCAAAGACCAATGATGGTGGCATCATACTTTGTACCTCTGATTGTTTCTGAAGTGTTAGGGTTTAAAACCTGGGACCATTCTTTTTTCGACGTTAGATATGAGTCATAAACATAAAAAAGAGCTTTATCATTGTATTTATAAAAAGCTTTATGATTACCATAATTGTCTATTATGTATTTAATCATTTTAACTGTCGAATAGGCTGTCCTGTTAGGAATAGGCTCCAAATGAAAATTAACTTTAAGGTTTACCTTAGCCGCAGCATCTAATATCAATTTGACATTCAAATCTTCAAACGATCCTTCACCCCACCATGATAAAGATATAGTTCCAATACCAGCTGAAATAATCATTCTCATGTGCTCAGTTATTAAAATAGAATCATTACTGCTATATGTACCTAATAAAGGGTAAAAATTTGCTCCAATATCTCCATTACCACTGTACGGTGGTAAATGATTCCATGTTGAGTCAGACCAGTGAGGCATCACTTTATGATTCCAATGTCTATAGTTCTGATCTTTCTTAGGGTTGGCGTACCATGCATAATAAAATGCGTGTACATCTTGATTTAAAAATGAGTCCATGGCTGTTGAATTATCTTTTCTTTTATGAATTTTACCACATGATAAGTTGATTAAAAAAGTAAACAAGATGAAGTATTTTGGTATTGTCTTATTGTTTATCCATTTAAAATACACAGCGTAAATTGGTTAAAAAATAATTAAAAATATATTTTCCTATTTTTTAGTATTATTGTTAAAAATTTGATGAATTATAAAATATTAAAAGCAAATAATTTTGATTTAATAAATTTAGTTGCACTAAATCAAAAATACTTGCCAATGGTTAGTAGTCTTGACATTCAAAGTACTTTAAATTTTTTGAAAATATCTAATTATTTTAAAATAATAAAATTTAAAAATGAATTAATTGGATTTCTTATTGCGTTAGAGCCGAATAAAAAATATTCTAGTTTGAATTACAAGTGGTTCGAAAAGCGTTATAAATCATTTCTATATATTGACAGAATTGTTGTAAAAAAAGAGCACCAGAATAAAGGTTTAGGAACAGTTTTATATCAAGACTTAATATCTTATGCTGGAAATAAAACAAATTTAATTACCTGTGAAGTAAATATTAAGCCTCAAAATAAGACATCACTTTTATTTCATAAAAAAATGGGTTTTAATGAAGTTGGCACTCAAATGTCTGAAAATAATCAAAAAGAAGTAAGTCTTTTGTCTCTATCAATTAAATCATCTAAACAAAGCTCATAAGTTTTAGGGTATAATCCTTTTTAGAATTAAGGCATAATCGTATGTCCAATAATAAAATAATGGAACAAAAAAAATATATAAAGCCAACAAATAACTTTACGTTTAAACGAACAGGGCACGTTGTACGAAACCGTACTGTGCTAGCAGCAATGACTAATAAACAGAGTTATAAAGATGGTACACTTTCTAATATTGAGCTTAATTGGTTACTTAAAAGAGCTGAAGGGCATTTTGGTATAATCACAACAGCTGCAGCTCATGTCTCAAAAAGAGGTCAAGGTTGGAAAGGTGAAATTGGGATCTTTTCAGATGATCATATAGAGAATCTAGAAATGCTTACTTCAGGAATAAGGAATTATGGAAGTTTAAGCTTGATGCAACTCTTCCATGGGGGGATGCGGTCACCTCAGCACTTAACAGGATTAAAACCAATATCAGCAAGCCAGAACAAAACAAATGACTCATTGGATGGTATAACAATTTCCGCAACGATAGCTGATATAAAGTCGATTATTAATGATTTTACAGCTTCTGCTGTTCGATGCTTTAAGGCTGGGTTTGATGGAGTTGAATTACATGGTGCACATGGTTATCTTTTATCGCAATTCTTAGGTTCAAAAACAAATCGAAGGTCGGATGAGTGGGGAGGGGACATCGCAGGGAGAACTAAAATTGTTTTAGAGATATTTAGATCTATCAAAGAAAAAGTACCAGAATCTTTCATTGTTGGCATCCGTATATCTCCAGAAATTAAAAAGGGAGGTATTCATTTAAATGACAGTTTGTATTTAGTCGAAGCTCTTAAAAATGAGGGCATTGATTTTATTCATATTTCATGTTGGAATATTTATGCTAAGTCAACTGAATATCCTGAAAATTCTAATACTCTAACAGAATGGTTTACAAAAACAATAGATGATTTACCACCAGTTATTACTACTGGTAATATTTGGTCATGTCAAGACGCTTTTAATGCTTTAAACCAGGGGGCTGACTTATTAGGAGTTGCTCGAGTAGGTATAGCTTATCCAGATTGGCCAAAAAATTTATTTTCAAAGGAATATAATCCTAAAAAAGGCCCATATTCATTTGATAAACTAAAAAAAGCTGGCTTAGGTGATGTTTTTATAGAATATATGCGACTTTGGAAAGGCTTTGTATTAGATGAATCTTAACCTGGGTGATATCTATGCAATCTTAACTGCTTTTTGTTGGTCATTTGCTGTAATACTTTTTGATATCTCTTCTAGAAAGTTAAATAGTCTTCAAATGAGCGTAATTAAAAATTTTATTGGTGTTTTTGGTTTTATTCTAACCATTTTTATTATGGGTATACCAATACCGGATCTTTCTTGGAGTCAACTCAGTACACTCTTTATAAGCGGTTTTATTGGCGTTGGAATAGCAGATCTACTTTTTTTAGGCTCACTTAGAAGGCTTGGCTCTGGTTTATCAGCAATAGTTGCGACAATGTACTCACCCGCTATATTTTTGTTTTCTTACTTAATGTTTGGTGAATCTATATCAATACAATCTTATTTAGGAGGTCTCTTAGTAATTCTTGGTATTGCAATCTCAACTTTTAAGGTTCCTCTTACTAAAGATAAAAAAACGATTATTCAAGGAGTCTTATTTGGTATTATAGCACAAATATTAACAGCATACTCTGTTTTATTGGTGAAACCAATTATGGCTGATAATTCTGTAATTATAATTGCATTATATAGATTCTCTATTGGCTTTATTTTTACTGTTTTTTGTTTAGGTTATAAATATGGTCAAATAAAAGTATTTTCAACTTTTAAGAGTGGTTTAAAAAATATTAGTATTATTCTTGGAGCTTTTATGGGGACGTACCTCTCTGTCATATTTTGGCTCGCTGGTTTTAAGTATACAATCTCGGGACGCGCTGCTATTTACAACCAGTTATCTACAGTAATAATAATAATAATGGCTTTTTTATTTCTTAAAGAACCCATGACAAAGAAAAAATATTTAGGTGTCATCTTATCTATTACAGGAGCATTGATTGTTAGCTCTAGTTAAATAAATATTATCAATATAGTTATTCCGCAACTTCTCTTATTGCAATTGAGACTCATTAATTTTAAATTAACTTACCATTACAATTGTCATAATTATAAAAACTATAATGAAAAAAAAGAAAAAATGCTGTAAGAAGTTTAGGAAAGGGAAGTGGTGTAAAAAGTGTCCTATACTGTAATTAAGAGTTTTATTAGTCCAATTCTTTCAAGCTCTTTTTTAGGTATTTTAATACGATCTCTTTATCAATAACTTTATTTTTGTCTAAAGATATAGAAAAACCATCTATGTCAAAGTCTATTATTTCATCATCATTCTGATTATTTAATAATTCTTCAACTTGATATGTTTTTATTGGATGTGATTTACCTTTGACTACGATTTCATTTTGATATTCACAACGAATTATCTTTTTTATAATGTTAAAAGTATTTTCAGAAATTAATATTTGATTTGGATCTGCAAGACTTTCTAGCCTTGATGCTAAATTAACTCCATTTCCCAAAACGGTGTAATCTAGTCTATCATTTGATCCAAAGTTTCCTACTGTACATACATCGGTATGAATACCCATTCTTACTTCTAAAGACTGGGTAATACCAAGCATCTGCCATTTCTTTCTAATTTGAATTAATCTTTTTTGCATTTTTAATGCCATTGATACGCAATTAATAGCATCGGACTCCACACCATTTGTATTTGGATCTCCAAAAAAGATCATTATCGCATCTCCTATATATTTATCAACAGTACCACCATATTCATGTGCAATATTAGTCATTTCGGTAAGGTAGAAAGTAATTACCTCGGTTAATTTCTCTGGCTCTAAAATTTCAGTAATAGTTGTAAATCCTTTAATATCAGAAAAAAACACCGTTAGATTTTTTCTATTTGTATTAATGTTTACATCTAGTTTACCAGTAAAAATAGATTTGTATACTTGAGGCGAAAAATATTTTGAAAGCTTTGATAGTATCATCTCTTTATCTTTTGAATCAGTAATGTCAGTACCATATAATAGATAAATGCTCAGTTCTTCAAGTTTGACAATATTAAATAAATATATTTTAGTCCCAACCTGCAATTCTATTCCATCGATATTATTTTTCTCACCACTGAAAAGATTATCAATTATTAATTTAGGTAGTATTTCATTCTCTACAATTTTCCATGTTTTTATGATGTATTTAGATGCTTTATTAAAATATTTTAGAGTTCCATTTGAACTAACTCTCATTACAGGATTTGGGTTTTGATCTGGGAATTTAGTAATTAGCTTATTTGCTGTAATATTTGTTCCATAAATAATAATTGAATCAAACTCATTTATAGGTACGTAAGTAAGTAGGAAAGTCTCTTTTCCTGCTTTTAATTCATTGATTGTACTTTTGTTAGAAAGTAAAGTTTGACCGATTGACTGAATCATTTCATTCGAAGCCATTTTGTTTAATTTTAAATTATGAGCTTTTATAATTTCTGAAGAGGCGCTGTTGTAGTAGATAATTATTCCTTTTTTATCGACTCTAATTACAGGGTTTGGATTTTTATCTGGAAATTTATCAATCACTTTTTTCGCGGTAACTTCCGTTCCATAGATATTAATACAATCTAATTCTTTGATATAAACAGCCTTCAAATTATAAATAGATTTACCTGCTATAAATTCAAATGAATGTTCTTTATTTTTGATTGCTTGTTGAATACATTCATAAAATTTAGCTTTTGGGATTTTATTCTTACTGAGTCGTAAGGACTCTTTAATTCTTTTAGAAGGATTATTTGAATAAATTAATCTTCCACCTTTCGAGAAGCGGAGAACTGGATTTGGGTTCTTATCTGGAAATCTTTGTAATATTTTTACTAAATCATCACTTTTATTTGACATTTGAAATTTATTTATGAGTTTCTAATTATTTGATAAGTTGATTTAAGTATATTTATAGTATGTCAAATATAAAGAAAATGATTAAACACACACTTTCAAAAAAGTCCTTAATGATAAGAGCATTTACATTTTCCTGGGTTATCATCTGCTCTTGGTTCTGGATAGGAGACCCCATAACATCTTTTGGATTATCCATATCTATTTTAATTGGATCCATGTTTATTCAGGGGTGTTTTGAATCTCACTATGGTTAATTATTTTATTTCATAAAATACTTATATTTTGATATGAAATATTTAAAGTATTACATATCTACAGCGACTTTAATTTTAGCGATTTATATAGTTAATCAAGGGCCATATTCTCCAACAGTCTTTTTTATAGGATTTTCGCTATTTATTATTTTGGGTGATATACTTTTGCCTAAAGACCAACTTAAACAAATATTTAAGTTTAAATTTTTTCTCAATTTACCCATTTATTTAAATCTAATATTTCTTTCTGTATTTGTAATAAACATTTCTCTATTATTTAGTGATAATATTCCTCAATGGTTTAGTGATTTTATGAAAATATTTTTTCAAACTGATTTACTAAACTCGAATCAATCCATAGCTCTAGTAGATAAATTTTCACTTTTAATGCTTTTAAGCCTTTTTATTGGAATTATGGGAACGGTTCCAGGGCACGAATTAATTCACCGTAAAAAGAGCCCATTTGACCTATTTGTAGGGAATTGGCTTTTAGCATTTTCTTGGGATTGTGCTTTTGCTGTAGAGCATGTGCAGGGACATCATAAAAATGTTGGATTTAGCAATGATCCTGCCACAGCAAAAAGAGGCGAAAATCTCTATGGCTTTATTTTAAAAGCGATAATAAAAGAACAAAAAGATGCATGGAGTTTTGAGATAAAAAGAATGAAGAAGAAAAATTATATGTTTTTCAGCTTCAAAAATGAAATGTTACTTGGATATTTTCGAAGTCTTATTATTACTGCTTTTATTTTAAAAATTGGAGGATTTTATAGCATGTTGTTCTATCTCGCTAGTTCAATAATAGCAAAATCTTTTTTAGAAGTAATTAATTATACTGAACATTATGGACTTGTAAGAGCTATTGGAAAGCCTGTTGGTATTAGGCACTCTTGGAATTCAAATAGTAAACTAAGTAGCTTGTACCTTTATAATGTAACAAGGCACTCATCTCACCATAAAAAGTCAACTTTAAAGTTTTGGGAACTTGAACCAGGTGATAATGCACCAATGATGCCCATGGGATATTTATCCATATTATATATGGCTATTATTTCACCTAAAATATATCATGAAATAATGCTAAGTAATCTAAAATATTGGGATGAAAATTATGCAACAAAAGAAGAGATTGAAATTGCTAGAGAACAAAATAAGAGGAGTAAATATTATATTTAAACTTAGTAATAAATATATTTAACTGTCTTCATATCAATTTTTATATTAATATAAAAATATTTTGTCCAATATAATTTAATAAGTTAATAACAATTTATGTGTATACATTAAAAACAAATAAAAAATTACGTTTACTGACACTATGCATTCTCTATTTTGCACAGGGTTTCCCTTGGGGGTTTATGCTAACGGCATTGATCTCTTTTTTAGCTTCAAAAGGTCTTACAATGGCTGAGTCTGGTCAATTAGCTGCAATGGCATATTTACCCTGGACTTTTAAACTGTTTTGGGGGCCTTTGATTGATTCCTTTAATTATAAACCTATGGGGAAACGTCGCCCGTGGATATTATTTGCACAATTTGGTATGTTAGCAACTTTACTAATGATGGCATTAATGGGAAACCTTTTGAGTAACCTCACCTTGTTAGGTTGGATGTTCTTTTTACATAACTGTTTTGCATCTCTTCAAGATGTTAGCTGCGATGCTCTAGCTGTAGATATTTTACGACCAGAAGAGCAAGGTAAGGTAAATGGTGCTATGTGGGGTGCAAAAGTAATTGGGACTGGTTTTGGTGCTGTTGTGATGGGTACCGTCTTAGTTTCACATGGTTTTGTTTTTTCTATTCTTTTACAAAGTCTTTTGATGGGAGTTATTATTTTATTTCCTCTTTTTATTAAAGAAAAACCTAATGAGAAAAGGTTTCCATGGAGTAAAGAAATTGTAGTACCTCAATTGGAAGCTTCAAACATTCAAAACCCATTAAATATTATTAAAAATTTAGTAAAAGCATTTTCAGTAAAACCGGCATTTATAGCAGGAATCTTTATTTTACTTTCAGCATTAAACCAAGGTGTTAATAGTGGTGTTTTACCTGTCTTTTATAATACAACGCTAGGTTGGGAACCTGACGTATATTCTCAAATATCTGGTGGTCCGGGAGCTGTTCTAGAATTTTTTGGAGCTATTCTTGGCGGTTTATTAGCTGATAAGTATGGTAGAAGGAAAATATTTTTTATTGGATGGGGAAGCTTTTCATTACTGTCCGGGTTATTTGGAATATCAATTTTAATGTATGAACAAATTCCGTATTGGATTCAAATATTCTATTTAGTGGTTTATCCAGCATTTATAGCGTTGGGTACTGTCGCCATGTTTTCACTAGCAATGGCTCTTTCATGGTCAAAGGCATCTGCAACTATGTTTACTTCTTATATGGCTATATCTAACTTGTCTGTAGTTATAGGTAGCAAATTAATTGAACCACTAACTAGCTTTTTTACTCTTGGATATATTTATTTATTTATGATGATCATCTGCCTTCTGCCAGCATTTCTCTTAAAGCATATGAATCCGCAGTCAATATTAGAGATGAAAATAAATTCAAATTCAAAAGATTGAGAGATGCTATTTATGTTATCTATATTCGGCTAATCATATAATGATAAGCTATCATAAATTTGATTTTAATAAATAATGAATATTATTCTTTTCACAATTATAAACAATGTTTTCAATTTATTGCAAATGTTGATAATGGTTCGAGTTTTTCTAAGTTGGATTCCTCATGACCCATATAATCAATTTCTTAAAATACTTTATGCTATTACAGACACTATATTAAAACCAATTCGAGAGTTCTTACCAGTGCAAGCAGGAGGATTTGATTTCTCTCCAATGATAGCATTTGTTTTATTAGGTTTTATTAAGAATTTATTTATTTCTGTAATCTGAGTTTAATCTCAAGATTACAAGTATGTTTTATAAAATTATAAAAAGCTATCAAATTCTACCTAAAAATATTCATTTATTATTTTTTTTAGAATTTAGTTTAAGTCTTATCCATGTCGCTTTTATTTTAGTTCTAAATATATTACTTCGAAAAAAAGGATTTTCAGACCCTGAGATTGCCTCTTTCAATTCATTACGATTTATTAGTGCGCTTGCATTTGCTCTCCCTCTTGGTATTTATATTCGCGGTAGGAAGCTAAAACCTTTTTTTATTTTAGCCGCAATAATTGTCCCAATAACCAGTGCATTAATTATTGAGTCTATTGATTACGGAATTATTCCTCTAATACAATTATCATTTTTATTATGGGGCTTTGGCATGATGCTTATGAGAGTCTGCTCTTTACCTTTTGTCATTAGGAATACCACATCAGAAAATAGTACTGAAGCTTTGTCTCTAATTGCAGCAACATGGAGTTTATCAACTATTATTTCTGGTTTTATCATAAGTGGGTTGAATTGGATTGACTTTATTATACTTAAAAACATAATGTTTGTTTTTGATGAACAAAAAATTCTTTGGTTTATTAGCATAATTGGGTTCAGTGGTTTATTCTTTGCCAATAAAATAGAAGAGTACGAGCAAACTGTGGTCAAATCAGAAAAAGGAATTTTTAATATTCATAAAAATTATAATTGGGATTTAATATTTAAAGCAATTTCACCACTAATTTTGATTTCAATTGGAGCTGGATTAACAATACCATTTGTTAATTTATTTTTTAATTCAGTTTTTGGCTTTTCATCGAGCCAATTTAGTTTGTTAGGTAGTTTTACAGCAATATTAGTGTTCTCTTTTTCTTTATTAGTTCCATCATTAAGAAAAAAATATGGATATTGGATGACAATTGTTGTGGTTCAAAGTTTTGCCATATTATGTCTAATTATAATGGCTTTCACTGAAATATATGCGTACCACTCATTAGCTTTAATTGTGGCTGTCTTTGCCTATGTTTTTCGTCAACCGTTAATGCATATGGCACATCCAGCTTCTAATGAATTAATGATGAATTATGTAGGGAAGAAAAATCAAGAATTAATTAGTGCTTTAAGTTCGAGTTTATGGAGTGCCTCTTGGTTTATAAGTGCCAAAATTTTTGAATGGTTAAGAATTTTAAATTATCAATATTATCAAATATTTTTGATAACAGCTTTACTCTATTTTTTTGGAGTTTTAATGTATGTCTTCTTGATAAAAGACTATCATAAAAAGTCTAAGATTGAAGATACATTAATTATACCAATTTCCGATGAGGTAACAATGGAGTGATGATAACTCCATTGGACTTTAAATTATAATTTCAAGATATGATCTTTTTAAAAGAAGCCTGTGTTCAAAACGCCGCTGAAGCTATTTCTGCACAAAAATTAAATGCAGATAGAATAGAGTTATGCAAAAGCCTCGAACTCGATGGTCTTACACCTAATTATGTAGAAATTGAAAAATCATTAAACTTTTTATCAATACCGCTTAAAGTTATGATTCGATGTCGTCCTGGAAATTTTCATTATGATGATAATGATATTAGTAAAATGATAAAACAAATTAACTTAGTTAAAAAACTTGGAGTTAAAGAAATCGTAACAGGAATGCTTACTAGAAAAAATAATATTGATATTACTTCGGTTAAAAAAGTAGCTGATACAGCATATCCCATGAAAATTACTTTTCATAAAGCAATTGATAAAACAGATAATATTATACAAGAGGTGGATAAGCTTATTGATATTAATCCAATAACAAGTATTTTAACTTCAGGTGGAGAAAAAAACGCAATTCAAGGATCTTTAAAAATCAAAGAGTTGATTGAAAGGTATAAAGGTCGTTTCAAGATTATTGCAGCAGGATCAATTAATGAAATAAACTTTAAGGATGTTCATTTGAAAATTGCTGCTGAAGAATATCATGGTAGAAAAATTATTGGAACTTTATAAATATTTATAATTTTTTTCTTTAAAATCCCTGGATCAATAAATTTTTCAAAGGTCCTTTAACCTTTAAAATAATAGTTGAACCTTCACGGTTAAGTCTCCTCCCATTCTTTTTTTCCCAGCTTTTAATATATTTTCTAACTCCTAGTGCGATTGGACTAATTTTCACTTCTGTATTGTGTAGAATTATTTCTGGATTTAGAGTACTATTTTGTCTGACACTCATGTAAGCATCGACTAAAACCTTTAAAAATGGAGTTTGAATTTTAATTTTAATATTGCCTGTCAATTCATTAATTAAATTAAAATCAATTTCAATTAATCTAATTTTAATTGCATTATTCCATATACCTAAAGTTTTTAAAAGATCTTCTAATTTTTGTTGTTTCATCAAATCTTTTGGAAATTTTATTTCAAAATCCCTCAATTTAAAATTTCCTTTGATAGTATGAATAAGTGGGGTATCTAAGAAGTCTCCCTGAAGTACTAAACCATTGACCTCAAGAATTAATTCAGGAAGGTTTATTTTAATTTGATTCTCGAATTGAGATCCTGGTGTTGCCGTAAAATTAAGATTCGCAATCTTAAACTTTGATCTATTAATTTCTAAGTCAATTTCTTTCTTAACTGGTTCCAGAATTATATCCATAGAAGAAGAAAATAATTGTGAAATTTCTTGAACATCAAAGTTATAGTTCCATTGAATATTAGGTGTGTTATTTAGAGAGTCTAAGGTCGGACTTAATTGGAAATCTTTATTCGCAAAATTATAAATGATAATATTAGTTTTCGGATCCTTATTTATTTGAGTGGGTTTTGCAATAATCTGATTTGGCAACTCAAGAATATAAGTCCAAGAAAAGTCATTAAATGGTGACTCATCTAGATTAAGATACTTTTTAATAGCTAGTTCATTTAAAGAGCTAGGTAGAGAGTCCTCGTCGATTAGGAAGAGGTTTATGGACTTAGCTATTTCTTCCAGACTTTTTCTAGGTATTAATTCTTTTTTATATAAGTTATTTAATCTTTCTTTTGTAATCCAATTCTCAGAAAAAACTGTTGAATAAAGACTAAAACCTTTAATGCTTAGATCCGGTCCTTCTAGAGTCATATTTGAGACAAATTTGTTCTGATGATAAAGACTCTTTATTTGAAGATCAGAAAAATTGAGACCAAATTCTTGAATTTCTAAGGAATGCAAATCTTTCTTTTTATTCTCAGGTCTCCAACTAGTTTGGAGGTTTTTTACACTAAAACTAGTACTTTTCAAGTCAAACTTAATTTCACCCTTGTCCTGTGCTTCTAAAGGAAAAATTATGAGTGAAAACAGAAAAAAGAATAAAGATCTTTTTCTTAAAAAATATGCACTCATTCTGAAGAAGCCAAATCGATTAATTCCGTGAGGTAATATTATTAAAATAATAGCTCTCCATTCATCTCGAATAACTTTCATCGTATATTTTCTTTGACAATTCTGATGTTCTTTATAAATTTTTTCCATTCTGTTTTCTGAGTCATGGTTCTATTTATTATACTATCTTATAAAATAGTGCCTACTTGATGAAATATTACTTACAAAATAAGTTCTATTATCAAAAAATATGGAAAAAATAAGGAATCAAGATTTTTTACGATTCTTTATATTAAATAGTTGTAAAGATTTAGTATTTTTGTTTGTTAAAATGTGGAACAATTTTCAATTTTTTAGGTTAATTACATAAAATGAAACTCCAAGATTGTATCGTCTATTCAACCGATTCTTTAAATAATGATTTTGAAACACCCGTTCCAGAAAAAGCGACAGAGCCTTTTCAACAAAACATACGTATTCATTTAGATCGTAAAGGTGGAGGAAAGGTTGTTAGTATTATAAAAGGTCTTGTTGAACCTGAATATAAATTATCGAATATTTGTAAAGAGCTTAAAAAAAAATGTGGAGTTGGTGGAACAGTAAAGAATAAAGAAATTTTAATACAAGGCAATAAAAGAGAAGTAATTCAAAAGCTATTACTCAATAGAGGTTACCAAGCTAAACTAAGTGGTGGTTAGTAAATGAAAATAAAAATTCAAAGTTTTTTAATAATAAGCATGATGTCTCTGACACTTTTTTCTTGTTCAGACACTTCAAGTGGGTCTTTTACAATGATTATGTCCGGAAGTGTTCACGGACAACTTGATCCATGTGGCTGAAAAAAAAATCCACTAGGCGGTCTGTCTAGAAGACTTACTAAAATAAATTCTTTGAGAGAAACTGGAATAGATCCATTAATTCTTGATGCTGGAGATCTTTTTTTTAGTACTTCCAAAATAACTAAAAATAATAAAAAATCTGAATTGTTTAGAGCGGAAGCTATAGTAGATGGTTATAGTGAGATTGGTTGTGATGCAATAAATATTGGTCATTATGAGGTACTTAATGGACTGTCTTTTTTAAAAAAGATATCTGATAAGACAGAGATTCCATTTCTTTCGGCTAATTTAAAAAAATATAATACGAATGAGCTGATCTTTGAACCATTTAAAATTATTAATAAAGGTGGTCTAAATATTGGAATTATTGGATTGATGGATAATTTACCTGATACCTCTAAGTCGATGAAAATAGATAATTATTTAGATGCCGGAAATAAGTATATTAAGTTAATCTTTAATGAAGTAGATGTAATAGTTCTGCTTGTAAATATTGAGAGAGGAAAGCAAGCAACCCTTGCGAAAGACTTTCCAGAGGCTGATTTTATTATTACCAGTGGTAGTACAAATATGACAAGATCCAATACTCCTCAAGAACAAGGTGGTCCATTAGTTTATTCATGTGGTAAACAAGGTAAATATCTATTGACTGTAGATGTAGGAATGAAGAACCCTGAAGAACCTTTTGTTGATGTTTCAGCTCAAGAAAAGAATATTAAACAAATTAATAAAAGATTTGAGAGACTTCAAAAGAAAGATCCTAGTAAATCACTTGAAGAAATTTATGCAGATCAAAGTAATGTTTTAAAACTAATAGATGGATATAAAACGGATATGATTGAAGCTGAGAAAGCGATTGAATCCGCTATAAACACCTTGGAGTATAAGAATATAGCCTTAAGTCGAAAAGTTCAAGACAATACGAAGATGCTTGACTTTGTAAACTCTTCTCTTTTAACATGTACAACTTTGGATAGAACACCTAAAACCAATCTACAGAAATCAAAATCTGAGAGTAAAAAAAGAAATAAACTGAACTCTGGCCATTCTAACCATGATGGACATAATCATTAAAAAAAATAATTGATAACTTAAATTGAAAATAAAAACGCAGATAATTTTTTTGATAACTATTCCTGTATTTATTGGAATAATTATTAATATTATAAAACCAAAGAGTCTTCCTTGGGTTGCTGAACCAATTCTATTGATAAAGAATCAAAATGATTTATCTGCTATTCTTAGCGAACCTGAGATTAGAGAAATTGGACTTAGCGTAGCTTTTAATTTACATAATGATGGAACTTTATTTGTAGATGCTAGAGAAGAAGAATATATAAAAGAAGGCTTCATAACGGGCGCAATATATGATGATGATATTGAGGTCTTAGCTGCAAAAATTGACACCTTAGTAGGTCTCGATCGTCCATTTGTTATTTATTGTAGCGATGATGATTGTGGGTCAAGTGAAGATCTTGCATACAATCTACAGGATTGGGGTTTCATGAATATACTTGTTTTTAAAGGAGGGTGGAAGATGTGGACAGAATCAGGCTACCAGGTACAAGAAAATGAATAAAATTCATCCTGTTATAGTATTATGTATGAGAGTTGTTCTTGGAATTGTTTTTCTAGTTGCAAGCTATCAGAAAATTTTAGACCCTCAGCAATTTGCAAGAGAAATATCTAATTATCATTTTATACCTTTAGGTCTAGAGAATGTAGTTGCAATTATTCTACCATGGATTGAAGTTTTTATTGGTCTTGGATTGATACTTGGAATAATGATTGACGGGTCATCACTTATTAGTGGTGTGCTACTAATTATGTTCAACTTACTTGTTATTCAAGCAATGATAAGAGGATTTAACATTGAATGTGGATGTGGTTTAAAAGAAGGTCAGATGGTTGGATGGCAGAAGCTCATGGAGAACATGACATTGCTTATAACATCATATATCATTTTCAATCAAAAAAATAGATCATTTCAACTTTCACCAAAAACTTCATTGTCTGAATAGATACATAATCATAATTTATAGTCCTATAATTATTTAATAAAAATTTAAATGCGAGAGTAGCTCAGCTGGTAGAGCATCACCTTGCCAAGGTGGGGGTCGCGAGTTCGAATCTCGTCTCTCGCTCAAGAAAAAAGCCTCTAGAAAGAGGCTTTTTTCCTAACTATTCTCATTTTAATCTTTACTATGCAAAAATACAAAACATTCTTCTTCTTTTTATTCCTAATTAGTTGTGATACCGATGAAGAGGCACCTTTACAGCCTACAAATATACGCGGATATTATACGATGGCTCAATCTAACCCACGTATACACATGGCTTGGAATTACCCCAAGGATGATGATATTCAAGAATACCATATATTTCGTTCCATTAATAATGGAGTCTCTTTCGATTACTTAGATAAGGTTTTTCATCCAAATAATTTTTACGAAGATACTTCTATTGCTTGGTTAGATGATTTTGGATATAAAATTAGAGCTAAAGATAATTCTGGAAATATTGGCAGTTTTTCCGATTCTATATTTATCAACTGTTTTAAGCCAGGTGGGAATTGGATGCTCTCACTTTTTGATTCTCTTTATATCTGTATTGACCCACTGAGCTATCAAACTCAAGAAATGTTCCAGGTTATCCTATCTAATAATTTAGAAACAGTAACAGATACGATTAAAATTATGGATTTTCCAAGTGTTCAATTAGATACAAACTCCTGGACTGCAAATGGATGGATGTATTTGACTTATATGACTTTGGAAATTTCGAGTGATAGTGTCAACTATGATACTGTAACATATTCAAATACAGTTGCTCCAGAATATTTTACAATTGAACTAAATAATCCAGCATTAGGTCTAATTTCATTTAGTTCAGAGACTTATAATAATTTAGAATTAATGCATTCCCTAAAAGGATGCGATGGTGAAGCTTTATTTCCCTAAGAACCGGTGCCGCATTCTGAATTAGACAAGCTACTTTCTGTACTGATATCATTTATAGAAGTAATTGTAAAACAGGTATTTAAACCTGATCCTATATCAAGCTCAAGTGTTAAACTAGTTTCTTCGAGAAGGAAAACATTATCTTTGTATATTCTATAGGCTGCTGATGCTTCAACAGACGTCCAATTTAATATCGCTGTAGTTCCTGTCACTGAAAGTGCTAGAACAGGAGGTGTTATTTGTGGTAATGAAGTTATTGTTAGTATGTTTGATAAAACTCCATTTGTACCCTCTGAATCAACAGCATTAATTGTATACCCATAAGTTGTACTAAAATCTAAATTATTATCTGTGTATGTAAGTGCATTCCCGGTAAAGAGAACGATATCATTTCTTTTAATTTCATATGCGGTGGAATTATTTACTGCGCTCCAAGTCAAAATTATATTATCGTAATTTAAAATATTATTAAAAGATTCTGGTGCCGATAAAATAGGGATACCACATATCTCTTCCGATTGATTACCTTCAATATTGAAGGAGTTAACAGGGGCAATTTTATAACAATATTCTAAACCGCCTTCAGCGCTATCATCATACGATTGATTTGATATTTCAATCAAAAAAGAATCATCTCTATAAACCTTATATGTTAAGGCATTATATGGGGCATCCCATGACAAGAATATTGATTCTTCTGATGAAGTGAGATTTAAATTCGTAATAGAAATGTCATATTCATTTTGAACTGTTACATAAATTGGTTGAGCTTCAGTTATATTCCCCGATGGATCTTTGGCTGTCATTCGAATGATGTGATTTGAGTTATTTGGTAAGTTATATGTATTCCATAATGCTGTGAAAGGAGTGTCTGTTAATGTTGCGATTAGACTATCATTTATAAAATATTGAATTTCCTCGATTGATATATTATCTGTCGCAAAACCTGTAATCAAAACTGTATCACTAACGACTTGGCTTGATAAGGGTGATAAGATAGAGGCAAAAGGAGGAGAGGTATCATTCTCAGGTGTATCATCATTATTAACAGTAACAACAATTGGATTTAAGTCTACTTCATTATCACCATAATCCGATATTGATACAAAAAGAACATATTCCAAATCTTCTTCCTCTAAAACTGTATTCCAATCATAAATAAAAGGTTCCTGAGCATCGGAAAAAACAAGCATTCCATTAATAAAGAAATCTGCTTTTTCTACTCCAATATTATCATCTGTGGATATTTGTATTTCAATATTTCCTTGAACTTCTTGACCTGCATAAGGGTATGAAATAAATCCTGAAGGTGGAATATTATCTTCATTATTTACTGTAACTGTAATAGGTTGTGTTTGAGTCTCATTTCCACTTGTATCAAAAGCTTTAACATACCAGACATGCTGACTTTCTTCATCAGCTATTAATGTATTCCAATCATAATTAAATGGTGCCGTAGTAACTGTATTCTCTAAAATATAATTATGATAAAATTCAACTCTTTCAATATTAATATTATCAGAAGCTAAAGTTCCAATATTGACTACTCCTGAAACGGTTTGATTCCCTGCTGGCTCATAAATGACAATGGTAGGAGGAATAATATCAGGTTCATTGATATTATTAACATAAACACTTACAGGGAAAAGTGATGTTGTATTGCCTGATGAGTCCGTTAAGTTGACATTGATAATGTGATTAGCATCTTCTATCTCGTTAACAGTATTCCATGAATAAAGATAGGGTTGTATTGAATCTTTCATAACCAATGTACCATCAATTATAAAATCGACAAAGCCCATTTGAACATCATCAAAAGCATTAACTTCAATATCAACAACATCTGAAACAGATGCGGCAGATGCAGGGTTTATAATTGTTCCTGTTGGAGGAATATTATCATATGGCTCATTATTATCAATTAAAATATTTATCGGTCCTAAAGTTATCTGATTAGCATTGTTATCGATAACGTGAGCATGAATGGTGTAAACTATGTCATCCACTTCATCTACTGTATCCCAAATATATCTATATGGAGGTTCAGTGAACGTATTAATAGAATCACCATCGATAAATAGAATGACAGAAGAGACTTCTTCATTATCATTTGCTTCTAAAATTATTGTAATCT